>DATANL010000164.1:0-13810 GCA_036266295.1 Pyrinomonadaceae bacterium
AACAAATTTCTGCCGACTTTCAAGCTCGCGGGACAGCCAAGCTGGAGCAGCTCTTTGATATTGAGAACCAATTTGCCGGGACCTATAGGACCGCCGCCGATTTTGACAGCATGACGCGGCACACCAAGGCCATGTACCGAATGGTGAAGCAGGCGATGCTCGACAAGACCTGTAAAGGCATGTCGTGCGATCAAATGTTGGTGACTTCAGTGGCGCTGACCGCCGAAGCTTATTTCAAACAGAACCGGCCCGATGACGCGCAGGCCGTGTTTGAACGACTCGAGAAGTTCGCAATGTCGCGACCATCGGCTTCGTTATTCATGATCGCGGCCGATCGTTTCAAGCAATTCAATCCGTCCATCGATCCGTTCCGTATCTACGAACAGACCGTCGACGGATCACAGAAGCTGCCGGAATTGACGGCTGTCGATTGGATTGACATGCAGCCGGTCAAGTTCAGCCAACTCCACGACCGCGTCGTGCTGCTGGATTTCTGGGCCACCTGGTGCGGTCCCTGCCGCGCTACTTTCCCGGAATTGCGACGCTTGAAAACGGCGTACGAGGCGAAGGGTCTTACCATTATCGGCGTCACCAGATATTTCGGCGTCGTCGACGGAACGAAGATGAACCGCGAACAGGAACTCGCGTACTTACGAGATTTCAAGAAGAAGAATGAACTAACGTACGGTTTTGCGGTCGGCGATTCTGACAAGGACGTCGAGGACTACGGGGTTTTTGGTATCCCGACATACGTTCTCATCGACCGCGGCGGCAATGTGCGTCTGATGGGCATCGGCGCGAGTGGCGCGCCGGCAGCCACCCTCGAAACTGCCATCAAGAAGTTGATTGCCGAACCGGCGTCGACCGCCCGAAACAATTGATGCGATCGCCATCCACGCTGACGAGATATTCCTGGGGGCGCACTGTTAGTTCTTTGCCGGTTCGTGGCAGGTGCGGTTGCTGATCTTCTTTTCGGCGCCGGCGGGTCTTTCGACGACCTCTGGTTTCTATTTGAGTTTGACGCTGCGGTCTGGGAAACTATCCCCGCGAAGTTAATCCATGCAAGTATCCCTCTTTAACATTCTCATCGCCTTTGCCGGCGGGCTCCTTTCATTTTTGTCACCGTGCGTTTTGCCTCTGGTGCCCGGTTACATCTCGCTCATGTCCGGTGTCAGCATCGATCACCTGAAGGGTGAAGGGGCGGGCCATTCTCGCAAAGCGGTGATTGCAAATTCGCTGGCCTTCAATGCGGGCTTGTCGGTGATTTTTCTGGCGCTGGGTGGCACGGCGGGTTTGGTGGGCGCTGCCATCATCAACAACGTCTGGGTCCGCGTCATCGGTGGTCTGATAATCATCGTCTTTGGCTTGCACCTGATCGGCTTGCTGAAAATCAAATACCTCTACCAGGACACGCGACAGTTCTCGAATGACAAGCCGCACGGGATGTTGGGATCGCTGACGCTGGGAATTGCTTTCGCGGCCGGTTGGACGCCCTGCATTGGCCCAATTCTGGGTGGCATCATAGGACTCGCGGCGACGAGCGGCGGATGGAAGGGCGGCCTGATACTGGCGGCGTTTTATTCAGCGGGTCTGGCGGTGCCGTTTCTGATAACCGGTCTCGCGATCAACCAGTTCCTCGGCTTCTATTCAAAGTTTCGCCGGCACCTGCATAAGGTTGAAGTCGTGTCGGGAATTATTCTGATTCTGATTGGCGTCCTCATCATGAGCAATCGCCTGACGGTTTTGGCCAGCTCGAGATGGGCGTCAGTGCTGCCGAATTTGGAATCACTTTTACATTTGCGTGGCGGTAACAACGCGCCTGCGACCACCAATCCGAACGCGAATTATCCAGCCGCTCCCGACGTGCAATTTACGAAACTCGACGGCAGCCCGATGCGCTTGAACGATCTCAAAGGGCGAGTGGTGTTGCTGAATTTTTGGGCCACGTGGTGCATTCCGTGTCGCAACGAAATTCCTTCGCTGAGTGCCATGAACAAGGATTTGGAAGCGCGGGGCCTCAGTGTTATTGGCGTGTCGTACGACGATACTGCCGATCTGGTGCAGGAATTTCAAAAGGACATTCCGCAGAGTTATCAAATCGTGCTGGGTGGACGTGACGTCGGATCAACGCTGCCCGCATCCCCTCTGCCCACGACCTACATCATCGATCGGCAGGGACGCATTCGTGATAAGTTGATTGGCGAACGCACGCGCGACGCGTTCGAGGCTGTTATCAAGCCACTGCTCGATGAGGGACAGGCGGCGACCGCGCAGAAATAACTTCCATTGGAGTTGAAGCAATGACAAGACTGACTCTGATTCTCTCAATTCTGTTTACCGCCACGGTGATCTCGTTCGCCCAGAACGGACACGAATACTCGCCACTGGTCGAGAAGACGGTGAACTACAAGAACTGGACGCTGAACGATCTGACGAGCAACAAACCGACCACACTGCGTTCGCTGATGGCCGGCAAGAAGCTGGTGATGGTGCTTTACTTCGCGCCTTGGTGTCCGAATTGGAAGAACGAAGCGCCGGTCGCGGCCGGTCTTTACGATAAATATAAATCTCAGGGGTTTGAGATTATCGGCGTCAGCGAATATGGAACGCGCGAGGATGTGAAGAATTACTTCGGCGCGAACGGCCCGCCGTATCCCGTCGTCACTGAATCGGAATCGCGCGAAGACCGCGATAAGACGACGCATTTTGGCTATCGCCAACTGACCGGCGACACGCGCAAGTGGGGTTCGCCCTGGAACATCTTTTTGGACCCGGCCAAGTGCAATTCAAGCGGAGATGTGTTGACCGAGAAAGCCTGGGTCGTCAACGGCGAGCTAATCGAAGCTGACGTCGATAAGTTCATTCACGACCGCCTGGCAGCCAACGCAGTCATTACGCCGTGCAAACAGTAAGTTGTGGCGTTGTATGTCGCTCGAATTGGTAATTTGCGATCTGTCGCGACGGCGACCGGTCCGACGCAAATTAAGAATTTGCGCTACAGTTAACGCGTGAATTCTACCGTCGATCAAAATTCCCACCTCACTTTCTCTGTAACAGCCGAAGCGGCAGGCCAGCGGCTCGACGCGTTTCTCGCGGAACGCATCGAGGGGTGGAGTCGTGCGCGTCTTCAGCGGTTGATCGACGACGGCGATGTTCTCGTCGGCGGTAAACTGACGAAGTCTTCACACAAGGTCCGGGCCAACGATGAAATCGAAATCGAACTGACGGCGCATCCGGCGGAGGTGTTCACTCCGGAAGACATTCCCGTCGACATAGTTTATGAAGACGACGATCTGATCGTCGTCAACAAACCGGCCGGCCTGGTCGTACATCCGGCTGCAGGAGTTCCGCACGGGACACTCGCAAACGCGCTGGCCTTTCATTTCGCGCAGCTATCTACGACTGGCGGCGTGACCCGGCCAGGCATCGTTCATCGCCTCGACCGTGGAACGTCGGGTTTGCTGGTCGTCGCGAAGACTGAAACGGCGCACGAGCATCTCGCGAATCAATTTCGCGAGCGCGAAGTTTTCAAGTCTTATCGAGCGCTGGTCCACGGTCAGGTCGAACATCGCCAGGGACAACTCGATCAGCCGATTGCGCGCGACCCGCGTAATCGCGTGCGCATGGCAGTCGTTCGCGGCGGCCGCCCCGCGTTGTCGCTTTATCGAATTCGTGAGGCGTTTCCGCGGTTTACGCTGCTGGACGTCGAATTGAAGACAGGTCGAACCCACCAGATTCGCGTCCACTTGATGTGGTTGAAAAACCCGGTCGTCGGCGACGAAGTGTATGGTGGCGGGCGCGACAACACGATCGTCGATGCGACAGTTAAGCGGGCCGTAGCCAGGCTGGACCGCCAATTCCTGCACGCGGCCGAGCTGGGATTCAGGCATCCAAGGAGCGGCGCCCCGTTGCGATTCAAGGCAGAACTTCCGGCTGACTTGCAGACCGTCCTTGATTTGATTCGGAGCAACGCCGGCAATTAGAGCCGATATTTCATTCGGCCCACCCGGTTGACACTGAATCTCGCGTGTCGCAAGATACCGTCATCCCCTGAATCCCCTCTGTAACGGGCGACATTGTTTCGATGTCGCTGATATCCCCTAATTAATTTGAACCTGATCGACGAGAGGAGTCGGCGATGTCTAAGACTTTCATAACTGGACTTTTCAAAACCCGTGCGGCGGCAGAGGCGGCCGTCGATGCGGTGATAAAGCGTGGTTACACGCGCGATGACATTAGTGTGTTGATGTCCGACGCAACAAAGAACAAGGAATTCGCGGTGCAGACGCGATCTCACGCGGCGGACGGACTGGGCGTGGGCGGCGCAATCGGAGGCACCGTCGGAGCGGTGCTCGCAGCGATCGCTGCAGTCGGCACCTCTATTGCGATTCCAGGCTTCGGCCTAATCGTGGCGGGACCAATTGCGGCGGCACTCGCCGGCGCAGGCGCGGGCGGTGCTACCGGTGGATTGATCGGACTGCTGATCGGCACAGGAATTCCAGAACACCGCGCCAAAGTTTATGACACCGGAGTCCGCGGCGGAGGTATCCTCCTCGGAATCGAAGCCAAGAATTCAGACGAGGTCGACAAACTGGAAACCCTGCTGGAAGACATCGGCGCCGAATACGTTCGCACTGAATAGATGTCGATAGGCAGCAAGAAAACGGGTCGGGCTGTTACTAATTTCGCAGCCCGACAAACCCCGTTTGGCTTCACATCGTCTTTTGCTTGTCTGTCAATGTGATGGCCATTTTTTCCAGCGTGATCTTATTGAGCGTGCCGGTAACCTTAAGGCGTTCAGCTTCCTGATATTTCTTCAGCCCGGTGCGGGTTGCATCGTCGAGTTTGCCCGTCTGTTCGCCAGCATAGAAGCTTCTTTGCTTCAGAATTGCCTGAGCCTGTTTGACCTGATCGGCCGTCGCGCGGAAGGGCGGCTTCCGCTTAGCGTTCGTACTGGCTTTGTTCTGGTTTTTGTTGGTGGTGGCGGCCGCGTTCGAGTTCTGCGCCGAAACCAGCCCCGCGAATAACAAAAGGGAAAGTACCACCCAAGGGAGCTTCTTCATTTTAATTCTCCTTCCATGTTTGTGAGCGCAGGGTGCGCTCGGGTTTAGAAAGCCTACTTACCAAAGATTACCGGCCCTTTTCGCTTAGTGGCGGCGCATACTACACGAAACCACCAATCCTTGCGATGCAAGGGAATTGCGAGCCGCCAAGACCAAAGACAAAATGTTTGGCAAATATTTAACGGTTCTGGTAGTATCCATTTGCGGCCCTGCTGACTGCCGTCCTCATACCCGCGAAGATAAGCTGAATTGCCATGAAAAACCTTCCCCTAGTTGTCGCCGCGCTTTTGCTGTCCGCGGTCCCTGCATTTGCCCAACGCACGGCCTATTCAATCGATAATTTTGATTTTCGCAATGGCGTGCAGGCCGTAGCGCCCGCGATCGAAGTTGCCAAACCTGTGTCCGGCAAAGCGGCGAGGTCACGCGCAAAATCAGCCGTGGTTGGCAGCGCGTCGCCCTCGGTTGTGCCGAGTTCGTCGCTCGTTTCGCCGACGCTGTTCACACCGAATGTCAGCCCAACCGCGTCCGTCGGTAGCTTGAGTGCGTTGCGCGGATACACGACCGGAAGCCCGGAGGTAGATGGCTATCTGGTTAAATCCGGAACGAGTAACAGTGTCGATCCGCTGCTGCTTTATTCCGTCATGCATCAGGAGTCGAGTTTTAAGTCACGCGCGATTTCGCCGAAAGGCGCGCGCGGATTGATGCAGCTTATGCCCGGCACAGCGATGCGTTACGGCGTCACGAATATTTTCGATCCGCGACAAAACATCGAAGGCGGCGCGCGTTACCTGAGATTCTTGCTCGATCGTTTTGATGGCGACGTGAATTTGGCGCTGGCCGGCTACAACGCGGGAGAAGGCGCGGTTGAGAAATACGGTTGGCGCATTCCGCCCTACGCTGAAACGCAGGAATACGTGAGACGGATTTCGCGACGTTATTCGTTGCTGCAGGACCCGTCCGCGGCGGTGTACGCCCGGCCAATCAATCGAACGCAGCTGAGTCGTTTGCAGACCAAAGGCCCCGAGCCACTGACGATTTATGAACGCACCGTTTCCACGGTGAGATTGCCGGACGGGAAGCTGCAACTGATGAGTCAGTGAATCGTCTGAAAAGTTGAATTCGTTTGGGGCGGACGTCGCAACGACGGCCGCCCTTTTCATTTCGTGTCGTGAGCTCTGCTGGTATCATGTGGCGGATTAACGAACATCATCCGGTGCGTTATCGTATGACGCGAAGAGGTGAAGCCGATGCGATGTCCTGATTGTGGCGCCCAATTAGACCCTAATAGTCGATTCTGCAATCACTGTGGCGCCGCGACTCGCGATCCGGACGAGACCCGCATCGCCCGTACGTCGTCATCAGCGCCCGCGCATTATGGCGACGACGAGATTGACGGCGTGATCTTCACCACCAGGCCCACGATGCTGTTCATAAAGATTGGCTATGGCGCGGCCGTGCTCGGCGCAATTCTGATTACGGTCTTGCTGGCGATGGTTCGCTTCATAGATATTCCCTGGTACATCTCGCTGCCGGTTGCGCTGAGTTTGCTTCTGATTCCCGCGTACTATCACCTCAAACGCAACATGGTGCGCTACACGCTGACTGAATCGAAGATCGAAATTGATTACGGTTTGATTGCGCGGACGACCCGCAACATCCTGCTGCCGAAGATTCAGGATGTCACCGTTTCGGCTTCAATTTCCCAAAGAATCCTCGGATTCGGCGACGTTGTGATCGACAACGCAACTGAAGTCGGCGGCACGACCGTGCTTCACAACATCAATAATCCACGTCACTACGCTGACCTCATTTTGCGGCAACTCAGGCAGTGGCATTAGACTCATTTGGAACTTCTGATTGTAGGAAACATTTCAGGCGTTCCCGGTTTCTAAGTATGAGTATGAGTTTGTCTGTTCCTGCGAGAGCAAGCTTCGTCATCCTTGGCGCGATGCTGGTCCTGTCCGTTTGTTCGTTGGTTTCGGCAGCAACACCTGCTGCGGAAATTACCAGGGCCCTGGCGGCCGAGGTCGGATCGTTTCATCAAACGCAGTCGCCAAAGCCGTCCGATTTCGTCAAAACCCAGGGACTCTTCGACGACGCGGCAGTCAATCCCAAAGCAACAACTTCATCGCAAGCGTTTGAAGCAGAATATGCTTCGGCCAGGGGCGACAAGTTCACGGTTCGGTTGGCGCGTTTGCAGTCAGACGCAGAGGCTTATGCGCTGCTCACGCTGACGGCCCGAGGCATAAAGCGTTTCGAGTCGATCAAAGCGGGCGATATCGGCACTGCTGATTTTATCGATAATTCGCGCGTAGTATTTTTCCAGGGGCCCAACTTTGTCTCGGTGACAGGCGAGCCTCGCGATGTGAGCCAGGCGACCGATCTCGCCCGGGCTCTCTCTGCGCAAATGGACAAAGGGGAAGATGAGATACCCGTGCTGGCGAAGCACCTTCCCGATGCACCGCGCTCTTTACAGAATGCGCTTTACATCGTCAGCGACAAGACGCTCCGCGAAAACGTATCGGGTGCGCCGGTCCTCGACGTCGTGACTTTCGATGGGGGCACAGAAGCTGTGGCGGCCAATTACGGACAGGCGCAGCTCGTAATCATTGAATTCACGACGCCGCAGTTTTCCATCGACAACGACTCGCGCATCTGGACGAAAATTGCCGAACTCAAATCAGAGGGACGGCCGGTCCCATCTGCATACCGGCGCGTCGGTAACTATTCTGTTTTTGTTTTCAATGCGCCGGATGAGCAGACGGCGAATGCCCTGATCGATCAGGTGAAGTACGAGCAGGTGGTGCAATGGCTCGGCGACGATCCGCATTTATACGAGCGGATGCAGAGATACTTGACCCAAACGTCGGCCGGGGTCCTCGTCGCGGTGCTGAAGAGTTCAGGCCTGTCACTCATTCTGTGTCTGGGCATCGGTGGGCTCGTCGGCGCGCTGTTGTTTCGCCACCGCCGCGCACAACGCGCCGCCGCATTTTCGGATGCCGGAGGTGGGATTCGTCTCAATCTCGACGAATTAACCGGGCCCGCGAACACACGGCGGCTCCTGTCTTCGCCCAAGAGATCTCACGAAGATCCCACCTCGTAATTACTCCTATACGCGCGGTTACCTTTGCGGCGTGGTTACATTCACGTCGACTTTGGTGTTCTTGCCGCCGAATAGTCCGCCGCGCCACGCGAAGAATGCCGCCACGATCAGAATTACGAAAATCACCAGCACGGCTACGACGCCCGCGCTTCCGCCACCGCCACCATTGTCACCCATATCCGTTTACCCCCTTTTGATTTTGCAGAGTTGGTTTCCATCCGTGAAGAGCCTGCGTTAAGGCGAACTGCGCGGCGCCGCCGGCTGACTTTGCGGCTGCGACTGAGGCGCCGAGACGTTCACGTTGATTTTCGTGCTGCGCCCACCAAACACACCGCCCCGCCAAGCCAGCACCGCAACCACAATGACGATTACAAAAATCACGAGCACCGCTACCACGCCCGTGCTGCTGCCACTTTCGTTGGCCATAACAATCCCTCCAAGGGAAAATTCAAGTTGGTTCTCTGGTTGGGGCTTAGTTGGGGAAGTTACTGCAGGGTCTTAGATTCTTAGCACAGCGCGAAACGTCAGGTCAAACAGGAAAAAATAAGCAGGCAGCGATGGGGGGCATCGCTACCTGCTTTCCAATCGCCCCACGTCCCAGGGGCGGAAGGATTATTACCAACTACCTGCGTGGTTTGCGCGGCCGAGTGCGGTCCGCCGCAGGCTGCGCGTCGCCCGGTTGCACGGTCGGCGTTGGCTGCGGGGGATGTGCTCCCGGGGGGCACAACCAGATTTCAAAGTAGTCCTGCTCGCGGTATCCGCCATTGATGAATACCAGTCGGTTGGCACTTACGCCGCGTTGGACGGTCAGATAATCCATCGACCGTTTGCCGAGCGCATCTGCTTGACCCGTCCGGCTCCGTTGTCCGGCGTAGATGATGATGTAGGCGGTCGTGTCGGGCGAGTTCTGTAACTCGATCGCCAGATTGTCAAAGCGCGCCTTGTCATCGTCGAACGCGACCGACGGGAATTGATCGAACTGCCGGCATTCGACGGGCGGCGGCGTCTTGGCAACCACGTTCGTCGATGCCTGAGCCGTCTGGCGGCACATCGGATCGCCCGAGCCGTCATCTGCTGTCAGCGTCGCAGTCACGCGTTGACCACCGAGTCCGGTGGAATCGACCGTGATGGTCGCGGTACCGGCGCCGCTAACTATCTTGGCTGTGCCTGGCGTAACCGACCATGCGTAGTTCACCGGCGCGCTGCCAGAGTAAGACACGTCGGAAGTGAATGTGATCAGGTAGCCGTCGTTAACTGTGCTGGGCGCCGAGACATTCACAGGGAAGGGGCATGGAGACTTGGTGACGTTGAACTGTTTCGGATGATAGTTAAGATTAACGCAAACTCGCCGCGCTTCGGCGATATCAAAGTCGCGTACCCATTTCTCACCGTTCGGTAAATCGATTTGCACCACGTGATGCCCCGGCTGAAGTTCGATCACGCGAACAGTTTGTGATGTGTCACCCTGGGGCTGACCATCGATTCTCATCGGGAATCCGCCCGGGTTCGTGGTGATTTCCAGTTGTCCGTACTTAACTTTTTTCTTCTTGCCGGCCGCGTAGGCGCTGCTTGAAGTAGCCGCAATCATGAACGTTCCGGCGATCAAGACGGCAATGGCGAGTTTCACCATGTTGGAATTGGCAATCATCGAAAATTTAGATTGTGTCGGATTCATTATTCGCCCTCCGTTTCTGAGGCGTCATCTTTGCTGATGCGCTTCTTCAGATAGCGACGTCGGGCGGCGGCGGTGACGGTCACGATACCACTGCCGAGGAGCAACAACGAAGTAGGCTCCGGAACCGTCGGCGGAGTCGGCGAACAATTCACGCAGAAGACGCTAATCTCAGGCGACGGTGACGTCGGCGGAGACGGGCTAAAGGAAAACAGAGTCGGCGGAGGCGGCGCATTCGGCGTAATCGGCGGCGGAGGACTGTGATGCGTGCACACACCAGTCAGGCACACCAGCGGAATCAGCGCAAAGAAGGGCCAGATCGGAATCCCGCCACCGACTGGCGGAATCTCGCCGCAATCGCAGATGGTCCCGTCAACGGTATCCTGGGAAATCACCTGAACATCGCTTTGTGGCTGTTGCGCCGTGACCTCAATACCAGACAGCACCGAGGGCACTCCGGCCGTCGTGGTGTTTGCGGTCGTGGCTCCTGTAATGGGATCGGTCCCAACCGCGGGCGTAATGTTGGTAGCGATTGCGGTGGACGGACTCTGAGTCCTGGTCGTCGGATCTTGCAGACCGGCTCGCAATTGGAGCTGCTGCAATTGACCGCCTCTTTGCAGGTCGCCCATCACGTTGATGACCTCAACGAACTTGATGGGACTGGCCTGGGTTGGTACGGCGACTACCAACAGTAGACCGATCATTGTCGAAAAGATTTTTGAAAACCGAGACCTCATTTGGTTAGGCACTCCCTCCTCGAGTCAAACAAAAGCAGTAATGCGAGCTTTCTTCCTGCATTCGGGGACACTCGAACGAAAATTGTGCGCAAAACGGCCACACTTAGCCTGCCGTCGGGTAACAAGACTCTTTTTTTCGTGCTGTTTTGCCTCTAGATAAAGAGACTTAATCCGGTGGGTATTCCAAATTTCCGCAATGACTTAGGAGGATACTTATCTGTGGGCGGGCGACACAAAGTCGCCCACCCACATGAGAAAGCCTTCCAGGCGGCTATTCTTGCTCTTGCGGTGTCGGCGTTTCGGCGTCGCGGTTCTCGTCGCGAAGCACGGCCTTGCGGGAAAGCTTGATCTTGTTGCCTTCCTTGCCGATGCACTTGACGAGAATCTGCTGGCCCTCTTTCAGTTCGTCGCGAACGTCGCGGATGCGGCGATCAGCGATTTCCGAAATGTGCAGCAGGCCATCGGTGCCCGGGAATATCTCGACAAAGGCCCCGAAGTCGACGATGCGGCTGACCGTACCGACGTAGGTCTGGCCGATTTCCGCTTCCGCCGTCAGGCCCCGAATCCGATTGACTGCGGCTTCGGCTGCTGCGCCATCTGCCGTGGCAATCGAGACAGTGCCGTCGTCTTCCACGTCGATCTTGGCGCCGGTTTCTTCGACCAGAGCGCGAATGACCTTGCCGCCTGGTCCGATGACGTCGCGAATCTTGTCCGGATTGATTTTGATTTTGATAATCCGGGGCGCGTGTTGCGAAATGGCTTCGCGGGCCTGGGGCAAAGTCTCGACCATGGTGTCGAGGATAAACAGGCGGCCTTTCTTTGCCTGCTCGAGTGCCTCAGCCATGATTTGCGCGTTGACTCCGGCGATCTTGATGTCCATCTGCAGGGCGGTAATGCCTTCGCGGGTGCCGGCCACTTTGAAATCCATGTCGCCGTAATGATCTTCAGCGCCGGCGATATCGGTGAGGATGGCGTACTTATTTCCCTCCATCACCAGACCCATGGCGACTCCGGCAACCGGAGCTTTCATCGGCACGCCCGCGTCCATCAGCGCCAGAGTACCGCCGCAAACGCTGGCCATTGATGACGATCCGTTCGATTCGGTAATGTCGGAAACGATGCGAATCGTGTAGGGGAAGGTCGTGTCATCGGGCAATGCGGCTTCGAGTGCGCGACGCGCAAGCGCGCCGTGGCCGATCTCGCGACGCGACGAAGATCCGAAGCGTCCGACTTCGCCGACCGAATACTGTGGAAAATTGTAGTGCAAAAGGAATTTACGCTTGACCTCGCCCTTTTCGAGATCGTCCATGAACTGCTCGTCTTCCTTGGTGCCGAGCGTTGCCGTTACCAACGCCTGCGTTTCGCCGCGAGTGAACAGGGCCGAGCCGTGCGCGCGCGGCAACCAGCCCACTTCGCAAGCGATCGCCCGAATCTCTGAGAAGCGGCGGCCATCGGGTCGACGCCGGCGATTCAGGATATCGTCACGGAAGATCTTCTCTTTGAGATGATCGAATGACTTCTTGGCCATCGCCCGCTGTTCCGCCTGGTCTTCGGGATAGCTTTCGACCACTTCCTTCTTCAACGCATCGACCGCGGCATAGCTGGCCCGCTTTTCCTGATTTGTCGTGTCGAGTGACGCGCGCAGACGCTCGGCATAATTGCGTTCGATCTCGCCAATCATTTCCTCATTCAAGGCCGGCGGTTGTACTGCGCGTTTCTCAATTTCCAGCGCTTTGTAAAGCTCTTTCTGCCATCGGCAGAGGCGATTGATTTCCTTATGCGCGAGCATCAAGGCCTCGACCATAATTGCTTCGGTCACTTCCTGGGCGCCGGCTTCAACCATCACGATCGCTTCTTCGGTGCCGGCGACGATCAGATTCAGGCGCGACTCGCGAACTTCATCATAGGTCGGATTGACGACATATCGTCCCTCAATCAGTCCGATGCGCACGCCCGCGACCGGGGTTGAAAACGGAATGTCTGAGAGATACAAGGCGCAGGACGCGCCGGTAATCGCAATCACATCCGGATTGTTGTCCGGATCGGCCGAAACGACTGAGGCAATTACCTGCGTTTCGTTGCGATAGCCTTCGGTAAACAATGGCCGGCAGGGGCGGTCGATCAAGCGGCTGGTGAGTACTTCCTTTTCGTTTGGCCGTCCCTCGCGGCGGAAATAATTTCCGGGAATGCGCCCGGCCGCATAATTCGCTTCGCGGTACTCAACCGTGAGCGGAAAAAAATCGATGCCTTCGCGTGGTGTGGGTGCGCCAACGGCGGCGCACAGGACCATGGTATCGCCATAGCGGATCACACATGATCCGTCGGCTTGTTTGGCTACGCGTCCGACCTCGACGGTCAGGTCGCGATCGCCAACCCTGATTGATTCTTTCAGATATTTCTTCACTGTCATTTTATTCTCCTTGTGACCGGCGGGCGCCGGTACGCAGCGTCTCATCCACTGCGATTTGACTGGAGCGCAAGCGTCGCGCTTGCAGATTTCACTAGACGGCAAGCGTGGACGCTTGCGCTCCAGTCAAAAAAGAAGGCGGCAGAGCCTGGCCGTGAAGCTCTTGCCGCCTTCTGATGTTGTAAGGCAGCGCGCGTCGTCTTTTTTCCGTGGTCGCCGTCACGTTCGGCTCGGAGCAAGCTCTTCGATGACGCGTGCTTTTTCCCTGAGAGATTCGAAGATTCTCTTTGTTAATTACGCTTTGCTAACGCGCAGACCCAGCCGTTCCACAACTTCGTGGTATTGCTGGATATTCGTTTTCTTCAAATAATTGAGCAAGCTACGGCGCTGTTGGACCATCATCAGCAGCCCGCGCCGCGAATGGTGATCCTTCTTGTGTATCTTGAAATGCTCGGTGAGTTCGACGATTCGCTGGCTTAAAAGCGCGATTTGAACCGGGGCTGACCCCGTGTCTGAACCGTGTGCACGAAAGTCGTTGACGATTTTTTCTTTTGCTTCTCTTGCTAATGTCACTACTGAAAATGGTCCTCCCAGACCGCAGTAAGTCCGCGAATACAACGGCAAACCGCGAAAATCCGCATAACGAACGAAAAGTTAACATTTCAGTTGGGCGACTGCAAGCCGCGGCAGCGCTACAGATATGGGTGTCAAGCGCCGTTTTGTCTGGTAACATCTGCGTCCTCTTCGAGTCGAACAACTGAATCAAATGGCCAGGACTAAGTCGAAAATTGTAATCGTCGGGGGCGGATTCGGCGGTCTCTTCACCGC
>DATANL010000165.1:0-3165 GCA_036266295.1 Pyrinomonadaceae bacterium
AGATTTTTACTGGTTCGATTGTCATATGCGTCCGGCCATCGTAGAGGCGCGGCGCAGCGAAAGTCAAAGTTATAATTTCTATACCAACATAACAACGTGTGATACCATAATGCAGCTCGTATGACCCAATAAGCACCACCGTTGAGGCTGCATGGATATTAACCATCTCGAAGTATTTCTCGCCGTCGCGCAGGAGCGCAGCTTTTCGCGCGCCGCCGAAACTCTCCATCGCACTCAGCCGGCGGTGAGCCAGGCCATTCGCCGGCTCGAGGCTGAACTGGGTGAGTCGTTGTTTGATCGGTCGTCAAAGGACGGCACGTTGACGGCGGCGGGCAGGGTGCTGCTCGACTTCTCGCAGCAGATGCTGAACCTGCGGCATCACGCACATTCGGCGATCCGCGAATTGCGCGATTTGCATCGCGGCAAACTGTCTTTGGGCGCGAACGAATATACGGTGATGTCGCTGTTGCCGCTGATTCCAATTTTTCGCGCGCGTCACCCGCACATCAAAATTGAAATCAAGCGCAGTCTCGCCAGCCGAATTCCCGGAGAAATCATCGGCCGCGATGTCGAGATTGGGGTCGTTTCTTTTAAGCCCAACGATCCGGCCATCAAGGCCATCTCGATCGGGGTTGACGAAATCGCGCTGGTGGCGCCGCCTACGCATCCACTCGCTCGGAAGGAAGTCGTGTCCGTTCGCGATTTAGGGGCTGAGGCTTTCATCGCGCACAACGTGCCGTCGCCTTACCGCGAAAAAGTGATCAAGACCTTTGAGAAGCATCGGACGCCGCTGAACATTTCGATGGAGATGCCGACGCTGGAATCGATTAAGCGTCTGGTCGAGCAAGGTTTGGGAATAGCGTTGATCCCGCGGCTGGCGGCGCAAATCGAAATCGAACGGAAACAACTCGTGGGACTGTTGGTGCGAGAGATGAAGTTTGAACGACGCCTGCATTTGATATATCGCAAAGGCGCGACGCTATCCCACGCCGCGAAGGCTTTTTTGCGAGTAGCGCGCCAACCGGGAAATTAACCCGTGATGGAGCGCGGGCATCTCTGCCCGCATGAGCGCGTAGCGCGAATGTTTGAGCTTGCTGCGCAGGCTTTGCGGGCAGGGATGCCCGCTCCATCACGATTCTTTCTCAGACTCTGATCGGATGGTCCTTGGCGTAGGAATACGCGCACCAGGCGGAGATGACGTGAACAATCAGCCCGAAGAAACCGACCGAACCAATCCACGAAACTCCAAAAACGAGTAACCAAATCAGCCCGAAGATAATTCGGCCGTTATAGATTTGCCCGAGGCCCGGGATTAATAGACTGAGAATGCCGGCGATCAGTGGATTGCGCATCGTTTTTACCTCGAAAGGGCAATACGACGCTGTGCGCTGCCGGGTTCAATCGAAACGAGGTAGTGGCTTATTTTGACTGGAGCGCAACCGTCTCGGTTGCCTTATTAGAGAATGCAAGCGAGGACGCTTGCGCTCCAGTCAGAGCGTCTTGACGTCGACGATCTCGCCGCCGAAGGTCTTGAGCACTTGTTGGACTGTGGGATTCTGGGCGGCGGCCTGTCGCGCCTGCTGCCGGGAACGCTTCTGGTCCTCTTCCGGCGCCAGCGGAGCGTCGGCCACCTCGCTGTCACGCATGACGAATCGGATGCCGACCGCGCGCCCGCAAACCTCTGCGCAAGTGTCGCGCAGAATCTTGACGTTATCGGGTTTGGCCATCGTGTCGCGCGAATGCTTCGCTTCGGCAGAGAATTCAATAGTCAGTTCGTCGCCTTCAAGATCGATTCGCGATGCCGCGCTGATCGCGGCTGCAAGCAATTTCCGTTTCCGCCGTTCGAGCTCAGTTTTGATTTGGTCGCTCAGCGATTCCGCGGCCGCAGTGATCTGCCGGGCAGGCTGCGCCGCTGTTATTTCATCGCGGGCTGACTGGTTGACGTACTCTCCGGCATTCCCCGTCGCAGAATCGCCGGCGCTTGCGCTGCGGGCTGCCGGAGTCGATGAGGATGAAGCCCGGTTGCCCGGCGCGGCCGGAGCTGCTTGCGGGCTCTTGCGTTCGGCGGGCGCGCGTCCGGTGCGCAGCGCGCTCTCTAATTCGGCAATGCGCGCGACCAGATCACCCAGCGACGCCAGCCGGCGCATCTCCATCAATTTCACGAGCGCAACCTCGACCTGATAACGCGGGTTCGCGGCGTCCTTCAGGTTCGCTTCGGTTTCCGCGAGCGAATGGAAGAAGCGCACTAAATCTGATTCTGAAAAATTTGCCGCTTGCTGCTCTAGTGCTGCGGTTTCAGCAGATGACGAGTCGAGCAGCTTCGGATCGCCGGAAACTTTGACAACCAGCAGATCGCGAATATGACCCAGCACGTCGCGACAGAAATTCCGCAAGTCGTGACCGCGCATCACCAGATCATCGACGATCGCCAGAGCTTCCGCGGGTTTGTTTTCAGCGATGCCGTTCATCACGCGCGCCAGCACGTCGGCGCCCGCAATGCCCAGGGCCTTTTCGACGTCTTCCGTTTTGATTTTGTCACCGGCGAAACTGATCACCTGATCGAACGCCGATTGCGCGTCACGCATCGAGCCGTCGCCGGCGCGCGCAATTTCACGAATCGCTTCGTCAGCGATCGAAATCTTCTCAGCCTTTGCGATCTGCTTCAGCCGCTCGGCAATCCTGGCAGCGGCGATGGTGCGAAACTCAAACACCTGGCAACGCGACGTGATGGTCTCGGGAACCTTGTGCTCGTCGGTGGTCGCCATCATGAACATCACGCGGGGCGGTGGCTCTTCGATCGTCTTGAGCAACGCATTGAACGAATGCGAAGAGAGCATGTGCACTTCGTCGATGATGAAGACTTTGTAGCGATCGCGCGCGGGAGCGATGTTGATGCCCGAGATAATCACGTCGCGGACATTGTCGACCTGCGTATGCGAGGCCGCATCGATTTCCAGCACGTCCATTGAGCGCCCTTCGGCAATCTCGCGACACGAGGGGCAGGCTTTATCGTCGATTGGCGCGCAGGGAGTCGCCGTGGGCTTGTCCGATTTGTGACAGTTGAGCGCGCGCGCCACCAGGCGAGCGGTCGTCGTCTTCCCCACACCGCGAGCGCCCGAGAAGAGATAAGCGTGATGCAGCCGATCGTTGGCGATGGCGTTCTGC
>DATANL010000166.1:0-2681 GCA_036266295.1 Pyrinomonadaceae bacterium
CAACGATTCGGCATTTGATCTGCTCACCGATGACATTCGCGACGCGATCGCTGCCGCCGAGCAACTGCCGTTAATGTCCGGCCGGCGCGTCGTCGTCGTCAAGAATCTGAACAAGCTCGAAGGCCGCAAGAAATTCGACGACGAAGACGACGATCTGAGTCTATCCGCACAGGTACTCATGGATTATCTGCAACGGCCGGTAGCTACCTCGGTCGTCATCTTCACCAGCGATGACATCGACAAACGCCGCAAGTACGCCAAGCTGCTGCTGGCCAGCGCGGCTTATGAATTCAAGCCGCTGCAGCAGAAAGAACTGCCGTCGTGGATTCGTGATTATCTACGTGGTCTCGATACTGAAATCGATTCAGCGGCGGTTAGCATCCTCGTCAATGCGCTCGCGAGTGATCTGGTCACTGTCAAGAATGAATTGAACAAGCTTGTCGCTGCAGCTCTTCCATCGCGACGGATAACCGTCGATCTTGTAGAGCAACTGTCGCGGCGATCGCGCGAGCACATGAACTGGGATCTGACCGACAGCATCGTGTCGCGAAATCGGCGGCAGGCTCTGCGAGTGTTGCGTAATCTGCTCGATGACGGGGCCGAACCGGTCCTACTTACGGCCGTCATTGCCGGGACGTTCCGGCGAATGGGCCTGGCAAAAGAGTTGTCCATGCGCGGCGCCTCGTCAGGTGAAATCTTCAGCGAAGTGCGGGTGCCTCCTTTCAAACAACGCGATTATCTGGCGATGCTGAATCGAATCGATCCCCACAAGTTGTCGCAAATAATTCAACGCATCGCGGAGACCGACCTGGCCATCAAGACTTCCAAAGCCACGCCGCGCATGCAGATGGAAATGCTGGTGTGCGAATTGATGATTTAGTCGGCTACCAGTACACTATTTTCATCCCTCAATTGGCCCCTTAAATTTTTGACTCGGCCGTAGTCTGGCTTCGTCAGAATCCCCTTCGCATCACACGTCGGAACTGAATCGTCCCTGGATTTGGCGGCCGCGCGAATCGTTTTAATTATGAGTCTGGCCAAATCCGCCTCGACCATCGTTCTGATCTTACTGTGCGGTATCACAGCGTTTTCGCAGCTGACGCGCAACAGAGCGCCCGATAACCAACCTTCAACCCAGACACCCGACAGACGAACTACGACTTCCACCACGCGGCCCGTGCCGTCCTCGCCGATTATGAGCGCCCAACAAGTTCCCGGCGCCGCGCGGACCAGCTCAGCTGTTTCCAGCCTCAGTCTGGAACAGGCGATCTCGCTGGCCATCGAAAACAACCTGGCGACTTTGCTGGCCAAGGAGCGCGAGAATGAAGCGCGTGGTTTTCAAAAGGAAGCCCGGTCGGGCCTTTTGCCAAACATATCCGGAACTGCGTATCAAGCCAGTTTGACAGAGAACCTGGCCGCGCTGGGATTTACGGGCGCGAAATTTCCGGGCATCACTTCGACTTTCATTGGTCCATTCAAAAATTTTGACGCGCGGACGCGCTTTCAGCAGACGATTTTCAATTTGAGCGTGCTGCGAAATTATCAGGCGGGACGCGCAAGTGCGCGCGCGGTGCAATTTGAAGAGGCGATCGCGCGCGAGCAGGTGGCGACGGCGGCCGCCCTCGCTTATCTCGAATCGCTGCGGGCCGATCGATCGGTCGCAGCCGCCGAAGCGAATCTCAATCTGGCGGAAACTCTTCTGAAGCTGGCGCAGGACCAGCGCGATGCGGGTGTGGCCACCGGAGTCGACGTCACGCGCGCGCAGACACGCCTGGCCCAGGAGCAACTGCGCCTGTCGCGCGCGCAAACCGATGACGAAGAAGCCCGTCTGCAACTGGAGAGAATTGCCGGCCTGCCGTTGGGCAGTTCGTTTTCGTTGAGCGACCCGCTGCGGTTCGCCACCGATGCTTTACCTGCGATCGAAACTGCGGTGGCTACGGCCGAGGACTCGCGTGCTGAGATCCGCGCCGCTGAAGCTCAGCTGAACGTCAATCAACTCGAAGCGCGCGCGGTGCGGGCAGAGCAGTTGCCGTCGCTTGAGTTTCTCGGCGACTACGGCATTAGCGGCGTGACTCCGGTGACTTCGGCGTTGCCCACTCGCCGTTACGCGATCCAGCTTGATGTACCAATCTTCAATGGCGGATTAACGCGTGGCCGAATTCAAGTGGCCACCGCGCGCGAGCGTGAGGCGCAATTGCAATTGGACACCGTACGCGGCCAGGTTGCCGAGGATGTGCGGCTGGCGTACTCAGCGTTGCGCACGACTGCAGACAGTGTGCGCGCGGCTGATCAAGCGGCGATGCTGGCCGAGCGCGAATTGCAGATGGCCCAGGATCGTTATCGTGCCGGCGTGGGCGATAGCATTGAATTGGTGACGGCCCAGACGACGCTGGCCAACGCGCGCCTCGATCAAGTCGCCGCCTTAGCGACTTACAACGGGGCGAGGCTGAATCTCGCGGCCGCGTTGGGTCGCGCGCAAAGTTTTCGATGGTAAGTGTCAGAAGCCCGCGCGTAAGCAAGGGCCGCCTGACCAAGCACGCCCGGTTAGTTGATTAAGGGGCCCTCCCTGACGGTCGGGCTGCTGACATGTATGGCAGACGAATCAAACAATCAAACGAGCGACATTCCGGCAGAGGCGGAAGAGCATCCGGCGGAACCGTCATCCGCAATCGTCGATGAAT
>DATANL010000167.1:0-4469 GCA_036266295.1 Pyrinomonadaceae bacterium
GCGGTGAACATGTTCAACTGGGGATTCCTGATGTGGATTCTCCTGATCGTCATCGGCACGTTTATTCGCGGACCTGGTTGGATTTGGTTCTGGCCCGGTCAGACCTGGGACCACAACACGGTCGTCTTCGATCGCAATCGAGACTTGCATGAAATTGTCGCGGGACTGCCGGGGCTTGGGTTTCTGCAAACGAATTGGATTGCCAAGTTCATGTTCGGCTTGATTGTCGTCAGCGCGTTCTACGTGATCGGCGGGCTCTTCTTTCATTGGCTGATGAAACGCGGACCTTTAAGGCCGAGCTATTTGCTATCGCCGAAGAAATTCATCGCTTGGGCAAAGATCCCCGATCCATTCCAACTGAAGCTGCTCCAGAACACGAGCATCCTTCAATATATGACGTTTCAGTTCTTTGCCGTCAGTGTGTTGCTGGCGATGCCGGTGAAGCTCTTCTTGCGGCTCGTATTTACCATCAAGTACGTCTGGGTGGCTCCCTGGTTCAATGTCTAATCTTCGAGGAATCATAAACTGTGGCTGAGTCTCAGGAACCGATCGAATCGCTGGTCAAAAAAGAATCTGAGCCGCAGCGCGATCCGATCGCCAGTCGATCGACGAGCGCGATTATTCTGATCTGCGTCGTCCTGCTGATGCTTTGCACCGGCTGGGCCCTGTTTGACGAAGGGTTTGGTCAGCGTCCGTGGCGGCCGATGCAACAGGAGTTTGTGCGGCGCTACACGGCTTACCTGAAGAGCATTCGCAGGAGCGCGGGCGCCTCCGAAGCGGAAATAAAGGAAACGCCTGACTACCAGCAACTGGCGAACGACGCGCAAGCTTCGCTCGACAAAGTTAAAGACCAGGTTTCAGACATTGATAAGCAAGTCGCTGCCATCCAGGCCAAGCTGGATGCCGTCACTGATCCTTTCCAAAACCAGCGCGGCCGTCTGGTAGTGTTGACCTTCAAACTCGAAACTGCTCGTCCGGGCAGCTTCTGGGCCAGGCGTTATGACAGTCAGCGCAAAGAGAAGCTGAATGAACCCGTCGTCTTCGAAATGCCGGACGACAACGGCAAGCTGACGACCAGGCGGATGAAGTACGACGAGTTGGAGAAGACCTTTAACGACTTGCGCGACGACAAGGCGAAGGTGCTCGGGCAGAAAGCCGATTTACTGAAAGAGCCTACCGAGCTGGCCAAGCGACGTGATGAATATCTGAAGAACCACGTCAGCGTGCTGCCGCAAAAAAATATCGACGACCTGATTCGCAAGAACCAGAGTTCATTCGACTACACCATCCTCGGTCACCAGATCAATGTTAACGAATTCTCGATCGTCGATCGTTGTGAGATTTGCCATCTGGGCGCACGCGAGCCGCTGAACATCAAGGCATCCGACGTTGCGCCGAATGGTCCGGGGAAGCGGCCTGACGATTGGGCCCGGGCTTTTGTCAGCCATCCGCGCAAAGAGCTGCTGCAACTTCACAATCCCGAAAAGTTTGGCTGCTCGGCTTGTCACGGCGGCAATGGCCGCGCGACCACCAGCGTCGAAAAGGCCCACGGCCTGAATCCGTTCTGGCTGCATCCGCTGTATCCCAAAGAGAACACTGAAGCCGGTTGCCAGATGTGTCACGCGAACGATCGTGTGACGCAGGGGGCGGACACGCTCAATCTCGGCAAAGACCTCTTCTATCAACGCGGCTGTGTCGGCTGTCACCGCATGGAAGCGTTCGATCGTGAAGCTGATGCGTTGACGAATGCGCGCCAGCAGATATCGCAGTTTCAGGAACAGATCGCGGCGAACGAGCGGCTGGCGAAACTCGACACCGACAACACCGCGAATGCCAGCGATGACACAGAGGTGCAAAGACTTCTGGCACATGCAGATTCTTTGCGCATCCAGAATAGTCAGATCGCCGCGCGCGTCGACGAGTTGAATTTGCAGACGCGCTATCTGCAGCAGGATCAGAAGAAAGTTGGACCGAATCTGAAGGACGTGCGGCTCAAGCTGCGCAAGGAATGGATTCCGGTGTGGCTCAAAGATCCGCAGTCGTTTCGTCCGGGGACCAAGATGCCGACCTTCTGGCGTTTCAGCGAAGGCAAGGAAGGGCCGGACGATCTCAAGGCGGTCGCCGCTTACCTCTGGCAGAACGGATTTGACGGCAAGGTGCCCGCGCAATCACAGGGTGACAAGGGTCACGGGAAAGAGTTATTCGAGTCACGCGGCTGTCTTGCTTGTCACTCGATCGGGGAAGAGGACCAGAAGATCGGCGGCGCGTTCGCGGCCAACCTGAGTCGCGTCGGCGAGAAATCAAATTACGATTACATCGTCCGTTGGATCTACAACCCACGCGAACGTTGGGCGCCTTATTGTCCGAAAGAGCATCGCGATCTGACGCCGGCGGATTACGCGAATCACAACCTGCCTTACCTGTTCGACACTGAACTGCATTCGACCTGTCCGAATGACGGCGCCGAACTGCAGGTGCAGAACATGACGGTCATGCCCAACCTGCGTCTGTCTGAGCAGGATGCGCGCGACATCGCGACTTACCTCTTCTCGTTGTCCGCGCCGCAGACTTCCGAAGACGTTTCTTTCATGGACGATCCGGAGTTGGCGAAAAACGGCAAGGACGAAATCAAGCAGTACGGTTGCGCCGGCTGCCATGAAATCAAAGGCTTCGAAGAAGAGCAGCGCATCGGCAAGGAGTTGACGACTGAAGGGGCGACGCCGCTGGAACGTCTCGACTTCGCCTTGTTGACCCAGGATGCCGAGTTTGGTCGCGATCCGCTAAAGCTACATCCGAAGGACAAAGAAAAAGAGTGGTACAACCACCGCGGGTTCTTCGAACACAAACTGGCCGAACCAAAAATCTACGATACGGGCAAGACTGAGTATCTCGAAGACAAAGATAAACTGCGCATGCCCAAACCTTATTTGACGGAAGGCTGGCGCACGGGGTTGACCACGTTGCTGCTCGGCAGCCAGGGTGCGGAAGGCGCGAACGTGCCGGCGTCGCTCTTCTACAACCCGCAGGACTCGCGGCGGCAGGACATTCAGAACGGCTGGTGGGTAATCAAGAAATACAACTGCATGGGCTGTCACGTGCTGCAGCCCGGTCAGCAGATCAGCGCCTACAACAATGCGGGTGAGCCTTTGATGGTAACCGGCACGGTTCTCAGTTCACTGCCGTTTTATCAAAGCACCAAAGAGTATTTGCCGCCGCCACTTACAAGTGAGGGCGCGCGTGTCGATCCCGACTGGTTGATGAAGTTCCTGAAGGATCCTTCGTTGATGCAGGCGGGTGAGAAGCCTTCGACGCCTTCGTCCTCTTCCGCCGCGCCTGCCGCTTCGCCAAAGGCCAATGCGTCGCCGAATGCTGCGGCGTCACCGGCGGCCAAGCCGGCAGCGACGACCGCGAACGATCAAAGTAACGGAAAGCTTCTGCCTCAATGGGGCCTGAACCGGAACGGCATTCGTCCTTATATCCAGGTGCACATGCCGACGTTCAATTTCTCGCCGAATGAATTGCGGGTGCTGGTGCGGTTCTTCATGGCCGTCTCTTCGCAGAACGATCCATATATTAAGGAGCCGATGGTGCCGCTGACGGAATCGGAGAAATCGATCGCTCGCACGATGTTCGTCTCTGGCACGCCGTGCCTGAAGTGTCATATCACCGGCGATCCGACCCACGATGCGAAGGCGATTGCGCCCAACTTCCTTTTGGCGAGCCAGCGTCTGAAGCCCGACTGGGTGTTCCGTTGGATTTTGGATCCGGCGCAGATTGCGCCCGGGACCGCAATGCCTTCGGGCCTGTTCGTGAAGGACAAAGAGAAAGATCGTTGGGTAGTGAATTTGCCGACGATGCCTCCTGACGTCGCGGGTTACCACGATGACCATGCGCGGCTGCTGGTGCGCTACATGTTTATGATGACGCCCGATGAGCAGAAGCGTCTGTTGGCCGCATCGCCCGCGCCGGCGAAACCTGCTGCGACGCCGGCGGCGACAAATACGACCACGGGCCGGAATCGCAAGCAATCGAAAAACGGGGAACAGGTATCGCGAATGCGAACCGGCCGGCGAGAGCGCGTCAGTCATCATCGATTACATCACGCGCGTTGAGAAGCGTCGTTGTACTCGGATACCGGCACGCGAATGCTCAAGCTGACAGGGTGCGCTGCGTACGGTATGCTTGGTTATCAATTGCATCAGGTCATCTTAATTTTGGAGGACTCAATTTATGTTGAGTAAGAACGCAAGATTGTGGCTCGGATTGATAGCCATAACGAGTTTGCTGTCGCTCGCTTCGTCCTGTAGTAAAGGCGGCGGCGATGAAGCCAACGACAATACCGGCACGACAGAAGGCGCCGGCAAGACTTATACAGCCAAGAATAATGAAGGGACGATTTCCGGAGTAGTCTCTTACAACGGCACGGCGCCCGAAAACAAGAAGATCGATACTTCGGCCGACTCGGCCTG
>DATANL010000168.1:0-7810 GCA_036266295.1 Pyrinomonadaceae bacterium
TCTAAAGAGCGTCGTCGAGACGACATACATATCAAAGAACGAACGATGGTTGGCTACGAGCAGAATCGGTCGCGAATGATCGAGTGCTTCGACGTGTTCCAGGCCATACACCCGCATCAGGTTGTAAGTCGAAATCTGAATCCATCCGGCGCCCAAAACGCTCTGGCACCAGGTCCAGAAACGCTTCCAGCGACCCAGGTTCATGCGATGCGTAAATCGGAAGGCGAAGCGCTCGAAGGGAGAGAGGACCGCGAACTCTTCGGGAGTCGGCAGCAGTGGCCTTTGATAGCGCGCGGTACCGGGTTGAGACATTACGCGACTCTGGTGCTCGGGTGAAAGACGATCCACACATCCTCCTCGAGCAGAATTTCCATCAATAGCCGGCGCACATCATCCAAATAGACTGATAGCTCATTGGCGTCTTCCGGATTGGTGACGTCGAGATCAAAATCGCAGAACAGAATATGAACTTGATCAAGCGTGAGCGTCTTGTCGGTTGCCGAATAGTACAGGCCGGTGAAGGGCGTGCTTAGAGTAGACCCACCTCGAGCAAATGCTAACTCTTCGGCGAGCCATTCCGTTACCGTTTGGTAGGCCGTGATATCGGAACGAATCGGCAGGAAAATCTCAACGCGTGTCCGCTTCTCTAAGGGCACGAATTAACTCCCTGAGCTTCTCCGCACGCTCTGGAAAAGATCGCATCCTTCGAATTGTCTCCTCGCGAGAGTTTTCCATGGTGAGCGGGTGTCTTGGGTGCTTCTTTGGTGTGCCATCGCCCTGCGCTTTTGGCTGCTGGGTAAGTTCCTTGCTCATCTCTAAAATAATACTTCCTGTGGCAGATTTGGTAAAACGTGTTCACTCGATCGAAAAGTAACGCGCTTCCGGATGATGGATGATAATCGCCGAAGTCGACTGTTCCGGCTCGAGTTGAAATTCTTCGGTTAGTTCAACGTCTATCCGGGAAGGATCGAGCAACTCGAAGAGCTTCACCTGATCTTCAAGGTTCGGGCACGCTGGATAACCAAAGCTGAAACGCGAACCCTGATAACCCTGACGGAACAGTTCGTTCAGGTTTGCGGCATCGTTTCCCGCGATGCCGAGCTCTTCTCGAATCTTCTTGTGCCAGAGTTCAGCCAGCGCTTCGGCGCTTTCGACGCTCAGGCCGTGAAAGTACAGGTAGTCTGAATAATTGTCGCTCTTGAACAGCTGCTGCGCATATTCGCTCGCGCGCCGGCCCATGGTCACGAGATCGAAGCCGACGACGTCGATGTGTCCCGATTCAACCGCCGCGAAATAATCGGCGAGACATAAACGTTTCCCGCCCGGTTGTCGCGGAAACGTGAAGCGCGTCAGTTCTCGTGTCGTGGTGCCTTCGTAAATGATCAAATCATTTCCCGACGACTGGCAATGAAAGTATCCATACACGACTCGCGGTATCAGCAGTCCCTCGGCTTCGCTGCGGGTCTTTAATTCTTCAAACACGGGACGTACGTGCTCGGCTACGAACGCGCGATACTCATCATTCGGTTTTCTTCCCTGCTTGAATTGCCACTGGCCTTTGAAGAGCGCAGTTTCGTTGACGTAGGCGAAGACGTCGCCCAGCGGAATGTCCTGCACGACGCGCGATCCGATAAACGGCGGTTGCGGAATCGCGATGTTCGTACTTATGTCGGATCGGTTTGTGTGGGTCGTGTCGCCGATTGCTTTCGCGCTGCGGACGCGGGTTGGCTTGCGGACGCCCAGCTTTGCTTCTTCAGCGACTAATTCTTCCTCGGGTTCAGCTGACTCGTTCGCGACCGCTCCGGCTTCCGACACGCCAGCGGCCGCGCTGGCGGCCAGATGCGCTTCGCCGTTGCCGGACATCAGCTTGTCCATCGTGTGCAGCCCCGCAAAGGCATCGCGCGCGTAGTAAAGAGATCCTTTGTACAGCGACGTCAGATCATCTTCGACGTAACGCCGGGTCAGCGCCGCTCCGCCCAAAACGACCGGCACGTTGATGTCACGCTCGTTCATGACTTCGAGGTTCTCTTTCATGATGAGCGTCGACTTCACCAGCAGGCCACTCATGCCGATGGCGTCAGCCTGATGCTCTTCGTATGAATTAAGAATGGCGTCGATCGTCTGCTTGATACCGAGATTGATGACCTTGTAACCGTTGTTGGTCAGGATAATGTCGACGAGGTTCTTGCCGATGTCGTGCACATCACCTTTGACGGTAGCCAGCACCATCGTACCCTTTGCGGTCGCGCCGCCTTTCTTTTCCATGAAAGGTTCAAGAAAGCGCACGGCGGTTTTCATCGCCTCGGCTGATTGCAGAACGAACGGCAGTTGCATCTGGCCACTGCCGAAAAGTTCGCCGACGACCTTCATGCCCTCCAGCAGAATGTTGTTGATGATGTCGAGCGCCGAATATTTTTCCAGCGCGAGCTTCAGGTTGTCTTCCAGGCCGAGCTTTTCACCGTCGATGATATGAAACTTCAGTTTCTCTTCGACCGTCTCGCCGCGCGATTCTTTCTTCTTCGACTTGGTGGTGACGCCCTCGAAGAGCGTCGTGAATTCACCCAATGGATCGTACGTGCAGACGTCACCCTCGAATTGGCGCCGGTCGTAGATTAAATCCAGCGCGACTTTCAGCTGACGTTCTTCAATGCGATTGAGCGGCTCGATCTTGCTGGCGTTGACTATGGCCGAATCGAGGCCCGCCGTAACCGCCTCATGCAGAAAGACAGAGTTGAGCACGATGCGCGAGGCCGGATTCAGACCGAACGAAACATTCGAAACGCCGAGGATCGTGAACACACCCGGCAGTTCCGTCTTAATTCTTCTGATCGCTTCGATCGTTTCCACAGCGTTGCGGCGGTCTTCTTCAATGCCCGTGGAGATCGGCAGCGCCAACGCGTCAAAAAAGATATCGTCTGCCGGGATGCCAAGCTCGTTCGTCGCCTGTTCATAGGCCCGCTTCGCAATCTGAAACTTGCCTTCGGCGGTGCGCGCCATTCCCTCTTCATCGATCGTGCCGATGACCACGCTGGCGCCGTACTGCTTCGCGAGATCGATCACCTTGGCAAAACGCGGCTCACCGTCTTCATAGTTCGTCGAATTAAGGATCGACTTGCCGCCCGCATGCTGGAGACCGGCTTCCATCTTCTGCCACTCGGTCGAATCAAACATTAGCGGGATCTTGACGTTCGTGACCAGTCGCGACGCGAGTTCGTGCATATCTTTCTCGCCATCGCGGCCGACAAAGTCGACGTTTACATCGAGCACGTGCGCGCCTTCGCGTTCCTGCTCGCGCGCCAGCGAGACCAGGCCGTCCCAATCTTCGGCGTTCAGCAGGTCGCGCATTTTCTTTGAACCGCTGGCGTTGACGCGTTCGCCGACAATCAGGAATGAAGTGTCCTGCCGGTACGGTTGTTGACTGAAGATTGACGACGAGGCCGCGGTGCGCGGAACGTCGCGTCTGAGCGGCGCCACGTCCTTGACCGCTTCCACCACAGCCTTCAGATGCGCCGGTGTGGTGCCGCAGCAACCACCGACGATATTCACCCCGAGGTCGCGCGCGAAGTGCAATAAGTCTTTCGACAGTGACTCTGGTGTCTCTTTGAAGACCGCATGTCCGCCCACGTTTTCGGGAATGCCCGCGTTGGGAATCACCGAGACCGCAAACTTTGAGTTCTGGCAGAGATAACGAACGTTCTCAGTCATCTGCTGCGGTCCGGTCGCGCAGTTCATGCCGAAGACATCGATCGGAAACGGCTCGATCGCGGTCAAGGCCGCAGCGATCTCGGTGCCCATCAACATCGTGCCGAACGCTTCGATGGTGACTTGCGCAATTACCGGCACGCGCCGTTTCGACGATGCGAATTCTTCAAAGATCGCTGCGAGAGCTGACTTTGTTTGCAGGATGTCCTGGCACGTTTCGACGATCAGCAAATCCGCGCCGCCATCGAGCAGACCGCGGGCTTGCTCGCGGTACGAGGTCTTCATGTCGAGATACGAGATGTGGCCCAGCGTCGGGAGTTTCGTCGTGGGACCCATCGAGCCGGCGACCCAACGCGGTTTTTCTTTGGTCGAGAAATCCGAGGCGATTCGTTTGGCGAGCTCCGCGGCTTTCTTATTCAGATCGTAAGCGAGATGGGCAATCTGATATTCCGCCAGCACGATCGAAGCGCCGCCGAACGAATCTGTCTCGACCACGTCGCAGCCGACTTCGAAGAATCCCGCGTGAACGTTTGCGACCGCGTCCGGTTTGCTGATGAGCAAATGTTCAGGACAGCCTTCGAACTGCGGGCCACCGTAATCGTCAACGGTCAAGTCCTGCGCATGCAGATTGGTGCCCATCGCGCCATCAAAGACGACGATGCGTTCTTTAAGAATGTCGAGAAAGTTGGACATAACAAGCGTGTCAGAAGCCCGACCGTACGGGAGGGCAACTCCAGCTATCGGAACTTTCGTTGGCGAGCGCTGCCCTCCCTTACGGTCAGGCTTTCGACACCATGCAAAAGCCCCGCGCTGGCGACCAACGCGGGGCTTTCATCAAACTTGATAACAACGGTTTGAAAAAACTCACCGAGCTGTTTAGCCGATTATTTTTCGTGGCCGCAAGTCGCCTTAACTCACCACGGTTTTCAAGCGTTATTGAAACATTGCCGGCGCACCCTGTCAATGCGTCGCTCGCCTTGACCGGCTCGACTGCGCCTTTTCTATTTACCATTTACGATTTACTATTTACCATCTTCGCTCATGCGCCGCGCCATCTATCCCGGGTCGTTCGATCCAGTCACCAACGGTCACCTCGACATCATTCAGCGGGGCTGCAAGCTGTTCGACGAAATCATCATCGCGGTGCTGATCAATCCGGATAAGACACCTTTCTTTTCGGTGCAGGAGCGCTGCGAAATACTGCGTGCCGTAGTCGACGACATCGGCCAGGGCAAATGTAAATTGATCGTCGAGAGCTTCGAAGGATTGTTGGTCCAATACGCCGCCGATCGCGAAGCGAATGCGATTGTGCGTGGCATTCGCGCCATCTCGGACTATGAATACGAGTTACAGATGGCTTTGATGAACCGGCGTTTGCAGCCGCAGTTGGAGACCGTTTTCATGATGCCGGCCGAGGCTTATTCATACGTCAGTTCGCGCCTGGTCAAAGAGGTCTTTCATCTGGGAGGAACCATCGAAGGCCTCGTCCCTAAACTGGTCGAGGAACGGATGCGCGCGAAGGAGTCCGGAATCCAGAGTCCAAAATCCAAAGTCCAGAATCCGTAGGTCATGTCAGCCACAAAGTTCTTGCCCACGTTCCAAGCTTCTGAGAATGTTGCCGCGATGAAGGCCTCGTCGACGCTCGCTGCCATGCAAGCGGCTGAAGCGATGCGCGCCGCGGGCGTCGATGTCGTCGATCTGGGCGCGGGCGAACCCGACTTTGACACGCCGCAAAATATCAAAGACGCCGCTCTCGTCGCGATGCAGGCGGGCAAAACCAAGTACACGCCTACTGCCGGAATTCGCGATTTACAGAAAGCTATCATCGAAATGTACCGGCGGGACTTCAGCGCCATCTACGAACGCAACCAGGTAATGGCCACGTCGGGCGGCAAGCAAGCGATCTTTAATGCGGTCGTTTCGCTGATCAATCGCGACGATGAGGTTTTGATTCCGAAGCCCTTCTGGGTTTCGTTTCCGGAAATGGTCGCGTTCGCGCGCGGCCGCTCAGCATTCATCGAAACTGAAGACAACGGTTTCGTGCTGACCGCCGACATGGTGCGCCGGGCGATTACACCGAAGACGAAACTGATCATCCTCAACTCGCCGAGTAATCCTTCGGGACGCGTCATCCCGCCGGCAGAGTTCAAAGAGATTATGGAAGTGGTCGTGGAAAAAGGCATCTATGCCGTGTCTGACGAATGTTATCTGCGATTCGTCTATCCGCCGGCGACTGTTTTCAGCGCCGCGTCTTTACGTCCTGAGCTGCGCCAAAGGCTCTGCATCGCCGGCTCGTTTTCCAAGACCTACGCGATGACGGGCTGGCGCATCGGATATGCGCTCGCCAACGGCGATTGGACCAAAGCCATGTTGAAGGTGCAGGGGCATTCAACCAGCAACGCGACCTCAATCTCGCAGGCCGCCGCGGTCGAGGCCTTGAGCGGTCCGCAGGAATCGGTGGCCGCGATGCTGGCCGAATACGCGCAACGACGCGAATGGTTACTGAACGCGTTGAACGAAGTCCCGGGATTCAGTTGCGCCAAACCTGAAGGTGCGTTCTATGCATTTCCGGACGTGCGCGGATGCTTGAAAGGGAGGGTGAAGACCTCTGCACAATTCTCAAGCGAACTGCTCGAGAAGGAACAGACGGTGGTTACCGACGGCGCCGGCTTTGGGGCCGATGGATTCATTCGCATTTCATACGCGACGTCGCTGGATCGTTTGCAGGAAGGGGTAAAACGGATCAAGCGAGTGGTGGAACGCTGTAGCGCCTAATTTTGGAGCGCGCCGGCTTGACGGCGCTTTTGCCGTCCGCCCACGGCCTTGTGTTGTTAGGGAATAACTTGATCCGGTAGCTATCGCTGAACGATCCAAAGCGGCGTCAAGCCGCCGCGCTCCAAAAAAAAGAAGCGGGCAACTCGCCCGCCTCTTTTCTTCTTAACGATACGTCCGCGTCGTTAGTACAGATTGAAGTTGTACTGCAACTCCATCCACATCGAAACCGGATGACCGTCCTTGGTTGCGGGGACGAAGCGAATGCTCCTCGCCGCCGCAATCGCGCGTTCAGTCAATCCGTCCGGCAAACCGGACACCGCGTGAATGTTGGTCACCTGACCGCTGGACGAGAAGACCGCGCGTAACGTAACCGTGCCGGTAATCTGATTCTTGCGAGCAGCTTCAGTGTAAGTCGGCTCAGGTTTCTCCAGCACCTTCGCTTTCGAAGTCACTTCCTTGCCGCTGAAGATCTTGCTGTAGTCCGGGCCGCCACCGCCGCCGCCGCCGGGACCGCCGCCGCCTTCGTTACGGTTGCCGCCGCCGGTGTTGCCACCGTTGCCGGGCCCATAGCCGCCGCCGGTGCCTGAGCCAACGCCGCCACCGATGCCGCTACCGATGCCGTTGCCGGTGCCGGATCCGGAAGAAGGTGTCGTCGATTTCGATTTCGGATCGCCGTAGTTCAACTGGCGAGTATCCGGCGGAAACAAAGCCGGGTCAGCATCGAGAGTCGCAGGCATCGGCAGCGCCGGATTCTTGATCACCGGCGGATGCGGATCGGGAGCCACCACCTGCGGAATTCTCAAATCAGCCTGCGGCAGTTTGCCGAATGATGCTGGTTCAGATTCTTCACGGCCACCGCCGCCGCCGCCGCCGGCTTTTTCCTGTTTCGGCTTGCTGCCGCCGCCGTTGCCTTTGGCCATACCGGCCGTGCCTTCATCAGGTGTCGGCTGGCTGTCGGGGATGTCGGAAATCATCTGCGTCAGCTCGAGGTCTTCCTGCGTGGCCAACTCAGCGGCCTTCGCTTGTTGATGACGGTCCCAGAGGAACGCGCCTCCGACGACCAGAAACAACAAGGCGAAGCTGGCAACGATTCCGGACAAGACGTTTCGCGAATCGGATGGTTTTGCGCCCATCACCGCGGCGCCGCGATCTTTTCCGAGCCAGGTACCGAAGATTCCGATCAGGCCAAGGAAACCAATGACGGCGACTGTCACCATCGTGCGCTTCGAAGGGCCACCGGAACCTGAACGATCCAGCAGGAAGATTGCGCCGACCAGAACCAGCATCGAGGCGACCGCGAGCAGCATGGCGACAACAACATCGCGGCTCGAGA
>DATANL010000169.1:0-7392 GCA_036266295.1 Pyrinomonadaceae bacterium
AGGAGTGGTGCTCAGCGGAAGAGCGTTGGCAATCTATCCGTTGTCGCTGGTCTTTTTTCGTTCCGCTTTGCGTCTGAAATTGCGGCATCAACACATTCTCTTCTGGGGCGGTTTGCGCGGCGCGCTCGCGCTGGCACTGGCGCTGGGATTACCGAGCGACACGCCGGCACGAGAAGAGATCATCACGGTGGCGTTTGCGGTAGTCGCGTTCTCGCTCTTCGTCCAGGGTCTAACCATCGCCCCGCTCATGAGAAGACTGGGAGAATTGTCACCGCACGCTGAACCCGAGGTGGGCCGCGATTGATTAACGATGGCGCGCGCGCCAGTAGGAACGCACATTCCAATCTTGTGCGCGCGATGCGATCTTTGATGCCTTCACTACGCGTGTTGTTCGACGTTCACGCCGCGTTCCATCGCCAGATTGCGAGCTTTCATCAAAACGTCGCCATCGATGGTCTCGGTGCCGCTGAGCCATGCGTCGATCTCTTCGGCCGGACGGCCCAGCGCGAGTGCCAGTCTCTCGTTGCTCGACTCGAAGGCGTCATCGCGAATGCTCTTTAATATCTCGGACGCTTCGTTTTGGCCGGTGCCTTGATCGTCGATCGGCTCAGTTCGTTCGGTCTCAGAACTGCGCGATCCTGCGTTCTCAGGCGGCGCCATCGAAGACGCTTTCGAAGAGTCTTTCCCGTTGACTCTCTGTCCTGTTGACGTCCCTGCGAACGTTCGATCGTTTTCGCTCTCGGCCGTAGGGTCACTTGACGCCTTGCCGCTGCCGTTAGACTTCTTTTGCCCGCTCGCCCGACTGCCGAGTGCATACAACACACCGGCGCCAATTCCCAGCCCGCTCAACAAGAGGATGCTTTTTTTCATCGCGATATGGTCCTTCTCTTTATCAAGTTTGATTGCTACCTCAGGGTCGGGAACGAAGTTATCGCGAACACGTTGCGTTCGAATCGTTCGCTTACGATTCAGCTTTCGCGATTTCGCCTGAGCTCTCCGCAGAAAAAGCAACCGAGGTGCCAGACTTCTTCGCGAATTAACGGCGCGACGAACTGGCCAAAGCATGACGGTGAAACACTAGCCCGCGGTTGTTTCGCCTCCCAGCAACGTTAGCACTTCGCCGGTGACGTAACTCGAGTCCGCTTCCGACGCAAAATAAACAAACGCCGGGGCAATCTCTTCCGGTTGTGCCGGACGTTCCATCGGCGTATCTGCGCCAAACTTGGCCACATCTTTTGGCTCCTTGTCCGAGGGATTCAAAGGAGTCCACACGGGCCCGGGCGCGACGCAATTAACGCGAATCCCGCGGTCAATAAGATTTTGCGCCAGCGCTTTAGTGAAAGCATGAATCGCGCCTTTGGTCGTCGCGTAATCGAGCAATTGCTTGCTGCCCTCGAGCCCCGTGATCGATCCGGTGTTAATGATCGCGCTGCCTTCGCGCAGGTGCGGCAAGGCGGCTTTCGCCATGTAAAAATAGCCGTAGATATTTGTCTTGAAGGTGCGGTCCCATTGTTCTTCAGTCAGGTCTTCGAGCTTTTCCTGGTGTTGCTGATAGGCCGCGTTGTTGACGAGGATGTCGAGCCTCCCAAACTCTTTCAACGCGCGCGCGACGATCTTGCGACAGACGTCCGGCTTACGCACATCACCTTCGATGACCAGCGCGTTACGGCCTTCCGCTTCGATGGCCTCTTTGCTCTCTTCTGCGTCGGTTTTCTCTTCCGGCAAATAAGTGATCGCGACGTCCGCGCCTTCGCGCGCAAATAGAACGGCGACCGCGCGGCCGATGCCTGAATCACCGCCGGTGATCAGCGCGACTTTGTCTTCCAATTTTCCTGAGCCGCGATAACGAGACGCCTGGTAATGCGGCCGCGGCTTCAGTTTCGATTCCAGCCCGGGTTTTTCCTGATGCTGTTCCGGCAATGGCGGTTTCGGTTGTTTGAGTTTCCCGGACACGCGTCGCTGACGCGAGCCGTTAGTTTTCGCGCTCGTTTTCTTCTTCGTGGTCATGGTTCCGATCTCTTATTTCTTGGATTTCTTCCCGCCTTTTTTGCCACCCTTCTTGCCACCTTTTTTCGATGACGAGTGACTCTCTTTCTTACCCCGGCCCGAACCGCTCTTTTTCCCGCCACCCGATTCTTTGTTCACCGTGGCCCACGCGCGACTCTTGGCTTCCTTCTTGGACACGCCGCGATCCTCGTAGCCTTCCTCAATGTGTTCGGCCTTGCGTTTCTGTTTGTCGGTGTATTTTCCTTTGTCTCCCTTCGGCATGCTCACACCTCCTATCAATTTCGGTTAACTTCAATCGCGACATGCGAGGCGCCTACATCTAATTGTCCTGGCGTCGACTGATTAACTTTGAGAACCGGCTTTGTTCACCGCTCTGTGTTTCTTCTTCGTAACGAAACGCTAGTTGATTCTTCTCGAAAGCCTTGAAGAATTCGGTCCAGGTAATCGGCTTGAGACTTTCTTCACCGGAGTAGCCGGGATAGTCGATGCGCAGCAGTCCGCCTTGCTGATCAGTGCCCTTTACGCGCGCGGGATAGCCACCGCGCTCTGACACCCATCGCCTAATCTCATCGTGTTCGATCGTGGTTTTGGACATAGATAAATATCTCCGTCGGCGTTCTCTTCTAACAAATTGCGCGCCAAAACAGTTGGCATTTCGATTGCTGAAATCAGCGGTGAACGATACGTATCGTGAGTTATGAAGCGTGAAGAGATTCAAGTAGGTCCAATATCGGAACACCGAGGAATGGGCCGCGTATCGCAACCTTACACACTCATGGGGGGACAATCATGAAGAAAGAACAACTCGACGAACTCTTATATCAGGCGCTGGAGACTGAACTGGGCGGGGTGCAGGTTTACACCACAGCAGTCGAATGCGCAGTCAATTCTGAATTGAAGGAAGAATGGGAAAAGTATCTGGACCAGACACGCACTCATGTGAGAATCGTACAGGACGTAATGTCCGAATTGGGTCTTGATCCGGAAACGGAAACGCCCGGGCGACAGGTCGTGCGGCATCACGGTGAGTCATTAGTGAAAGCAATGGAGATGGCCCAGGAAGCCGGGGATCCAGCCGCTGCGGAAATCGTGGCCGCGGAATGCGTGGTGCTCGCCGAGACTAAAGACCATCTCAATTGGGAGTTAATCGGCCAGGCTGCCGAAAATGCTTCCGAAAAAGTGGCGACCGTCTTGAAAGAAGCTCACGAGCAAGTAGAAGAAGAAGAAGACGAGCACGTCTACCATACCAAAGGCTGGACGCGTGAATTGTGGATCAAGGCACTTGGCATGAAAGCCGTGCTGCCACCACCCGAAGAAGTGAAAGATGTGAAAACGGCGATCGGCGCCGCGCGGGCCCAACAGTCGCGCACCGATATGCTCTGATCAGTTGCCACAGGGGGCGGAGACTCAAGTTCTCCGCCCCGCCCGGCAAAGTTTCCCACTCGAAAACGATGCGAATATCAGCTGCAACTTTTTGAAAGCAGTGTGTCTGGCAGTGTAGGTAGTGGTCGGCTGCGCCTCCGCGCCCACACAACACTCTGAGGTTGGCCAGCATCCCGCCCTAAAATCCCCCAAAAAACATTCATTGACAGAAAACACGGCCAACGCTAGAATCCATGGAGTAACGGTGTTGGCCATCGTTACGCGCATTCTGCGCCCCGCGCCAAGGTGCTCTTCAGTCAGGCCCACCGGCGTCTGGTTTTCTTAGGAAAGTCGAAACCAACCTCGAATGTCAGCAAAACTCGGCGAAATTCTCGTCCGCGAGAATCTGATCAGCCCTCAGCATCTTCGTCAGGCCCTCGATTATCAGCGGGAGCACGGCGGGCGGCTGGGGTTTAACCTTGTGAAGCTGGGCCTCGTGTCGGATGACACGATCACGGCTGTACTTTCCCGCCAGTACGGAATCCCTTCCGTCAATCTCGAACTCTTCAACATCGACGACTCCGTCCTTCGCCTCATCCCTCAGGAAGTTGCGCAGAAGTATTCGGTGCTTCCGCTTTCACGCGTAGGCGCTACCCTCACCCTCGCGATGGTCGATCCCACGAATGTCTTTGCGATGGACGACATCAAGTTCATGACGGGACTGAACGTCGAACCGGTCGTCGTCGCCGAAGCCAGCGTGCAAGCGGCAATTGCCAGGTATTACAGCACCTCACGCGAGATCGAACTCGCCGGTATCGGCGGGGCCGAAGTTCACGTTGAAACTTCAAACGGGAACGGTAACGGCAACGGCTTCTCACAGGCCGATCTCATGACCCTCGATAATCTCGATTTCGATCAGGAGTCACTGAATAGCGAAGTCGAGGTCTTTGAGGACGATGACGAAATCGATCTTTCCAGCCTGACGCGCATGAGTGAAGACGCACCGGTTGTGCGTCTCGTAAATGTTTTGCTCGTAGACTCGCTGCGGCGTGGAGCTTCGGACATTCACGTCGAGCCGTATGAGAAAGAACTGCGTATTCGGTTCCGCATCGACGGCGTGCTCTACGATGTCATGCACCCGCCTTTGAAAATGCGCGACGCCTTAATCTCACGCATCAAGATCATGTCCAAACTGGACATCTCTGAAAAGCGGCTCCCGCAAGATGGCCGCATCAAGATTCGCCTGAAGGTCGACGCCAAATCACGCGAATTGGATTTTCGTGTCTCTACTCTCCCCACCCTGTTCGGTGAAAAAGTCGTGCTCCGCTTGCTCGATAAAGAGAAGCTGATGCTCGACATGACGAATTTAGGTTTCGAGCCGGAGTCGCTCGTCAAATTCCAGCGCAACATCTCCAAGCCTTACGGCATGGTGCTGGTGACTGGACCAACCGGTAGCGGTAAGACGAACACTCTGTACTCGGCCCTGCAATCGCTGAACACGGTCGACACGAACATCATGACCGCTGAAGATCCGGTCGAATTCAACTTGCCTGGCATCAACCAGGTACAGATGAAAGAACAGATTGGCTTGAACTTCGCGGCCGCCCTCCGATCCTTCCTCCGACAGGATCCTAACATCATCCTCGTCGGCGAAATCCGCGACTTTGAAACGGCGGAAATCGCCATCAAAGCCGCGCTCACCGGTCACATGGTCCTCTCAACCCTGCACACGAACGATGCTCCCTCGACCATCTCTCGTCTGATGAACATGGGCATCGAACCCTTCCTCGTCGCGACGTCGGTCAATCTCATCCAGGCCCAGCGACTGATTAGACGTATTTGCAAGGACTGTAAGAAAGAACATCCCACACCTGTGGAAGCGCTGGTCGAAATCGGGTTTTCGCCCGAGGAAGCCGGCTCAGTCAAGACCTACAAAGGCAAAGGCTGTGCGACCTGCAATGAAACTGGTTACAAGGGCCGCATTGGCTTGTACGAAGTCATGGAAATCACAGACGAGATTCGCGAGTTGATTCTGATCGGCGCGTCATCGCTCGAGTTGCGCAAGAAAGCGATGGAGGACGGCATGGTCACTCTGCGTGGATCGGGTCTGCAGAAAATACGAAACGGCGTTACCACCATCGAAGAAGTCTTACGCGAAACGGTGGCATGAAAGGGGTCAAGTTATGTTACGACGGTTAGCATTGCTGTTGGGTTTGGTAGTTTCGATAGTTGTTATGCTGCCCTTTGCAACCTCAACCGCGCACAATCTGCGATCGACGTTCTCGTCGCGCTCGCACCATTTTCATCATCATTCGCGCAAGTGGTGGCGACGTCATCGCGCCATGATGCGTCGTCGTCAGGCGGCGATAGCTCAGCGGCGCGCGCTACAAGCTGCATTGCGTAAAAATCCCGGCGTAATGTCCGCAGACGGCAAAGCGGCGAACCACGTGGCCTTGCCGGGCGCTCTTTCCCTTCCCGAGTCAGTCTATCGCAACGGCTCATTTGCCATGCCGCTACCGCAGGATTGGTCTGCATCAGCCGGCAATCCGAACGGCTCGAGTTTCAGAATTGAGCCGCCCAACGGATCACCGGCAGGACAAGCAAATCTCGCGGTGGTCGCCCTGGCTCCGTCGGCCAATGCAGTGCAACCGCTGCCCAGCGAACAGCGAAAGATGTTGGGCGGTGTAGCGTTCACTGATCTGCGTCGCACGGTGATCGACAAAATGGTTACCGCCGGCGGCTGGGTTGTTAACGATCGCCAACGTGATATCGGCGGTCACAGGGTTTTCGAAGTAATCGCGCAAACACCCGCCAACACGCAGACCAAGTCTGACCAGGTGTGGAATTTTTATTTCACCGAAATCGACGGTCGCGTTTATTCGCTAACCACCCGTTCGGCCGCCGGCGCGACTTCCAAAGTCTCTGCCGATGCCGAGCAGTTCCTTTCCACTTTCCGGCCAGCTGAGCCGAAACGATAAACCTACCCACTTGGAGGAGTGCGGACTAATGGAAAACGTCCCCCAACAACTGTCGCTTTCAGAGTTACTTCACAAACTCTCTGACCTGGCGGGCTCTGACTTGCACATCACGACCGGCACTCCGCCGCTCGTGCGTGTGCATGGCGAGATTCGGCCGCTCGATGGCTACCGTCCGTTGACGTCGTCCGAGACCAAGCAATTGGCCTACTCGGTGTTGACCGACGCGCAGAAGCATCGCTTCGAAGAGAACCTCGAGTTGGACTTCAGCTTCGGCGTCAAGGGCCTATCCCGCTTCCGCGCCAATATTTTCAATCAGCGTGGCGCAGTAGGCGCGGTATTTCGTGCGATCCCCTACGAGATCAAATCGTTTGAAGAGTTGGGATTGCCGCAGGTCGTAAAAGACCTCTGCGCCAAACCGAGAGGCCTGGTGTTGGTAACCGGCCCGACAGGTTCAGGCAAATCAACCACGCTCGCCGCCGTGATCGACAAGATCAATAAAGAACGGCACGAGCACATCCTGACGATCGAAGATCCGATCGAGTTCCTGCACAACCACAAAAACTGCATCGTCAATCAGCGTGAGGTTAACGCCGACACGCGGGGCTTTGCCAATGCACTTCGCACTGCGTTGCGTCAGGATCCTGACGTGGTGCTGGTCGGCGAAATGCGCGACCTGGAAACGATTGAATCAGCGCTGCGCATCGCTGAAACCGGTCACTTAACTTTTGCGACCCTGCACACGAACTCGGCGGTCTCGACGATCAACCGCATTATTGATGTGTTCCCGCCGGTTCAGCAGGCCCAGGTTCGCGCGCAGTTATCGCTCACTCTCGAAGGCATTCTTTGTCAGACGCTGCTGCCGAAAGCCGATGGCCGGGGTCGTGCTCTGGCGATGGAAATCCTGATTCCTAATGCCGCCATTCGAAACTTGATTCGTGAAGACAAGGTCCACCAAGTCTACTCAATGATGCAGACGGGTCAGGACGTTCACGGAATGCAGACCTTTAATCAAGCTCTCGCCACGCTTTTCCATAAACGACTAATT
>DATANL010000170.1:0-3658 GCA_036266295.1 Pyrinomonadaceae bacterium
CCGTCATGCACGAGCCATTAAATGCCAAGACATAATAAGTGCCTGCGGCCGTAGCCTGGTAAGTCGAGTTTGTTTCACCCGCCAGCACACCAACGTCTTTGTACCATTGGTATGAAGTAGCTCCCGCGCTGTTCGCGTGCAAGGTTAATGGTTGTTCCGGACATGCCTGATCTTGTGTGCCAGTGCCATTCGTGTCGCCGGTGATCGTTGGCGTCGCCGGCATCGCATCAATCGTCACCGGAACAGAGTTGGAGACGATGCAACCATTCGGAGCGGTGACGGTTAAGTTGAGCGTCACGGTGCCCGCAGCACCCGCGGTGTAAGTGATGCTTTGAATGTTGGTCGCCGAAGTAATCGTGCCGTTGGTGATTCCCCACGCGTAGTTGGTCATTCCCGCCGGGCCACTAGCAGTGTTCCCGATTGAGTTAGTGCAGACGGTCGCTGGAGTCGGAGTGATCGTGGCAGTCGTACTGCTGCAATCGACGTCGTTTATGCAGACGGTGGCATCGTTGAGTGCCGGCGTGACGTTGCTGTCGGTGGTGGCCAGGTATGCCTTGTACTCGACGTAACGCAAGTTATAAAACTGTGGCGAGAGCTGGACCGGCGAAGTGGTGAAGAACGTCGCCGCAGTGCCGTCCTGACCGACGAAGTTGAATGGACCATTGATATTGTTCGAACCGGCGAGCTGGAACTGTAGCGAAGTATTGGCAGGCGTACTGTTGTTCCAGGAGAACGTCGACCAGATCGGCGTGATGCCGGCCCCCGGGTTGGCTTCTTTCGTTGAAGAGATCAGGCTGCCGGACGCCGCGTAACCGGTCTGCATGTAAGTCTTGAAGTTATAGTCTCTGGTGGTATCAGCAGACCACGTCGCGCCGTTATCGGCCGAAAGCACACGCGAACCGCTGGCATACGTAGTCGGCGAAGATCGAATCCAGAAATAGCCGCTGCCGGCCGGCACTGACACTGGACGCAAGACAAGGGCGTACTGCGTTCCCGAAGTCAGAGTTACCGGCGAGCCAAAAGTGGCTGTAAAACTAGCGATTGCGCCGCTGGCAAATGTCGAGCCCGGTATCGTCGCGGTAGCGAGATCAGCACCAGTGGGTAGGCCGGCGCCCGTGGCACGAACCGAAAGCGTCAGGTTTGGCGGAGAAGCACCGCACCCACTACAAAACAGTTGGACATCGGCTTTCACGATCAGGCCCGTAACCGCTGGAATGAATGTCTGGCCGGTCCAGGCGGGAGTGCCAAAGCCGGTGCCGGTCACGCGCGCCGAGATTTACCGTGGCGCCGGAGATCGGCGCGCCGCCCGGGTTGACCGTTGAGATTGTCGGTAAGCTGGCGGGAATAGAAATTCCATCCGCCAGTCAGCGGATTGCCACGCTGCGACGCGGCGATACACTGGAAGGCAGGCGCCAGTACGTTATTGCTGCCATCGAGTTTGAAAGCGAAATCAGTAATGATCCAGCGATCGTTAAAGGTGTCGTAGACAACCACCGGGTCGCCGAAGTTGTCCGTGTCGCAAAGGTTTCCGAAGTTGCCCTGGCTCATGAAAGTATTGAAGGTAAAACCCGCCTCCATGAAGCCGTCGGTCTTACGAAAGATACCGACTGAAGTGTTCACCGTCTGAATGAAATAGTCTGGGCCCACATCACCGTTCGTATCCGGCGGACTGCCGGCGCCCCAATTCAATCGATCGAGACCTTCGAACACGTTTGTCGGCGGCGGCGCGGGCGCGTTGGCCTGAGGCGTAATCGAAGGACCTTGCTCAGGTGTCTGACTCTGCGGCGAGAGGCCGCCCGGTGGAACGTAGAACCTTGGGTTCATCGCCGGCGGCTCAAGCTCGCGCCGCTCGCGCGCGTGCGGCCGGGTACGCGGTAGATTCCGCAGATCGCCCTTGAACTCATGCGCTTTGACGAGCCGCTCCTCTCTGGGCTTGCGATCAATCGGGCGGTCCGGAGTTTGAGTGGTCGCGACCGCCTCACCCCGCTGAACGCGTCCTGCATCCTGCTCCTGGGACTGTTCACGATCGCGATCGCGCTCACCGCTATTTGCGGCCGCAGATGAATACGGAATTCGGGTTGATCTTAAGATCTTAGTGTTCTGGCTGGATTGTTCCGCGTCCTCGTCGATGGTCATCTCGACGACTTGCGGAATGCTAGTCGACCGCGCGACTGTCGTCGCTGGCTTATCAGCGACGATGGTCGATGATGCGAACTTATTCTCGATGCCAACTGAAGTGCCGACGTCCGTGGGCCGCAGAGTCGCCGGATCTACGGCGGCGATCTTTGGCTGCAACGTTGGGCGGATGTCACCAACCCTGGCCGCGCTTTTGTGTTGCTGAGCAGAGGATGCGATCCCGCCAGTCTTCTGGCGCCGATTGCCGATGGTTAGTCCGGTGGCGATTGCTGCGCCGATTAGGGCCAGAACGATGACGAACGGCAGGCTAGTGCGCTTTACGAATTGTTTGTTGAGACGCTTTAAGAATCGTTTGTTAAGACGATGGCTGTTTCGATTGTCAGCAGAAGTTTTAGTCGGGTTAGTGGTGGTCTTCAAGAATGCTCCAGTCGTTTAATTGCCAGTATTGAGCCGCACGCCTATCGAGGCGACGATCAAGTCAGCGGGCGTTAGTAATGTGGTTCGTCAGTTTTGACGTGGGACGATTGCCGGAATCGAGGTCCTCCGTGGTTACCCGATCCGCAAGTAAAGCTATCTACGCTCCAAAAGCGGAAAGGCTCTTGAAGTGATCCAGCAGCTAAGTGCGGCGATTAAGTTTAGCGGTGAGACGAGTCTGGCTAATCGAGTTCTAACTGTGAAATCTCGTTCTACTATCTTCTCGATCAGGTCGGGAATGCACCAGTGGAGAAGGGCGATTATAGGCGGCGTGGAAAAGGTCAAGGCAAGGAGTCGCATTCAGATGATCAGCTTCACCTGTTCCCAAATCGCTCTTGTCACTTCGCACGTGCCTTGTTACTATGCCTCGCGGTGGAATTCACTGAAAAGGCCCGCATCATGGATCCGGCGCGCATCAATCGCGCGCTTGCCCGTCTCGCTTCGGAAATCGTCGAAGAAAATCATGGAATCAAAGACCTGATTCTGGTCGGCATTCGTCGTCGTGGTGTGCCTCTGGCCAACCGCATCGCCGATAAGATTGCCGAACTTGAAGGCACGCGACCGCCCGTTGGGATTCTCGACATCACTTTGTATCGCGACGATCTTTCGACCGTCGGCGCCAAGCCGATCGTGAGCGGAACGGAATTGCCCGGCGACATTGAAGCGCGGACGATCGTGCTCATCGATGACGTGCTTTACACCGGCCGCACCGTGCGCGCGGCGATGGATCAATTGATCGATTTTGGCCGGCCGCGACGGGTGCAACTCGCGGTGCTGGTCGATCGCGGCAACGAACATCGTGAATTGCCGATTCAGGCGGACTATATCGGTAAGCTGGTGCCTACCAAGAAGAGCGAGATTATCAAGGTGATGCTCACCGACTTTGACGAAGACGAAGGAGTCGTCATCGTAGAGCGACCGGCAGCAGAAGCTGCAGCGTAGGAGCGGCCTTCGAGGCCGCTTTTTTATTGGTGTCAGAACCGCGAGCGGTAGCGACCGGATCAAGAGATAACTTAGTTAGAACGGTGATCATCTGCTTGCGCCGGAA
>DATANL010000171.1:0-2521 GCA_036266295.1 Pyrinomonadaceae bacterium
TATTAGGTTCGACCAATTCAACTTCCGAGACGATGAACAAGTAACGCAGGAAATCACGATGCGCGGCGAGCTTGCCAAAGGCTTCGCTGCCGGCTGAGATTTCCACGTGCGCCTCGAGCGAGCTGCCGATTTGCCTGGCCACGCGGGCCTCTTCGAGCCTGGCTAACACTTGATCGCGATATCCGAACAGATGCGCCCAGCTAGTCAGCAGGTCTGCACCATCCGCTTCTCGCGGCTGCGGCAGCAACGCCACGTGCACCGAAGATTCCGTCTGGGCCGGCGAGGGCGGCAGATTTTCCCAAATCTCGTCGCTGGTAAATACGAGAATCGGCGCGAGCATGCGCGCCAACGCGTCGGCGATCTGGTACAGCGCGGTTTGTGCGGATCGCCGGTCCTTATTCTTTGGCGCAAAAGTGTAGAGCCGGTCCTTGATGATGTCGAAGTAGCGCGCGGACAAAGTAACCGTGCAAAATTGATGGAGCGTCTGGTACACGCCGTGAAAGTCGTAAGCCTCGTACGCCTCGCGCACATCAACGACTGCGGAATTCAACGCCGCCAACGCCCACCGATCAATTTCCAGCAGCTCGTGCTCAGCCACTGCGTCTGTCGCCGGATCGAAACCATCGAGGTTGCCGAGCGCAAATCGCGCCGTGTTGCGCAGTTTGCGATAACCGTCGCTGACGCGTTGTAGAATCTCGTCCGAACAGCGTATGTCATCCATGTAATTCGACGACACGCACCACAGACGCAACACTTCCGCGCCCAGCTTGGGAATGACTTCGTCAGGCGAGACTGCATTGCCGAGCGACTTGTGCATCGCCTTGCCCTGCGCATCGAGGGTCCAGCCGTGACAAAGCACTGCGTCGTACGGCGCGCGATCGTGGACCGCCAGACCGACCATCAGAGACGAGTTAAACCAGCCGCGAAATTGATCGCCACCTTCGATATAGACGTCCGCCGGCCAACGCAGATGATCGCGCGCTTCCAGAACGGCAATCGAAGACGAGCCGCTGTCGAACCAGACGTCGAGAATATCCGACTCTTTCGTGAATTCGCGGCCACCGCACTGGCAGCTGAAATCCTCCGGCAGCAATTCGCGCGCAGCGCGCTTGTACCACGCGTCGGCTGATTCCTTTTCAAAGATGTCCGCCACATGGCGAATGACCGCGGCATCGGCAATGACCTGATTGCACGACTTACAATAGAACGCCGGGATCGGCACGCCCCAGACACGCTGGCGCGAGACACACCAGTCAGGCCGCCCGGCCAGCATGTTACGCATGCGATCGTGACCCCACGCCGGAATAAACTTCACGCGGTTGTCGACTTCATGCAAAGCCATTTCGCGCAAAGAGGATCCGTCGATGGTCTCGCCCCCCACGATGTTGCTGGTGAAGTTTGATCGATCGCGATCGTCTTCATCTTTTTCAATTGGCTCTTCGGCCACTCGATCCATGGCGATGAACCATTGCGGCGTGGCGCGAAAGATCACCGGGTTCTTGCAACGCCAGCAGTGCGGGTAACGGTGCGCATAGTTCTCGCTGAACAAAAGCACTCCGCGCTCGCGCATGAAATCGACGATCTTTGGATTTGCTTCGAACACGCTCAGGCCCGCGAAGTGCGCAACTTCGGTCGTGAATCGGCCCGCGTTGTCGACGGGACAATAAATGTCGAGGCCGTATTGTTTGCCGATGACAAAGTCGTCATGACCGTGACCGGGCGCGGTGTGGACCAATCCCGTTCCGGCTTTGCTGGTCGCCGATTTGTCGCGCGCGTCGCTGACGTCGAGTTCCGTCTCAGCATCGGCTTCGCCGCCTAACGTGACGTGCTCGCCGACCATGAAGAGCGACGGACGATCAATCCATGGATGCTTCGCTTGCAAACGATCCAGCTTCGAGCCGGGAAAGCGGGCCAGCACTTTCGCCGCGGTCAGATCGCATTTCTGTGAGACAGCCTCGAGCAGGTCGGCGGCGATCAAATAGACTTCGGCGCCATTCTCAACAGCGACGTAATCAAAATCCGGATGCACCGCGATGCCCAGATTGGCAGGCAGCGTCCACGGTGTCGTCGTCCAGATCAAGGCAAAGACATTGCGGCCGGCCAGCGCTGGATCGATTAATGCCGGATCGCTCTGCAGCGGAAATTTCACGTACACCGACGGGCTGGTGTGCTGGTGATACTCGACCTCGGCTTCAGCCAACGCCGTCTGATCGTGAATGCACCAGTAGACGGGACGCGCGCCTTTGTAAACGAAACCGCGCTCGACGAAACGCGCAAACAAGCGCGCCGTCTCGGCTTCGTAATGATCGGACATCGTGATGTACGGATCATTCCATTCACCCAAAATTCCGAGCCGTTGAAAATCCTTCGTCTGCCGCTTCAAAGCATTCGCGGCGAACTCACGACACGCCCGCCGGATGCTGAGCGCCGGCATGTCCTTCTTCTTCTCGCCCAGCTTGCGTTCGACGTGCAGCTCGATGGGCAAGCCGTGACAGTCGTAGCCGGGAACGTAAGGCGCATC
>DATANL010000172.1:0-3192 GCA_036266295.1 Pyrinomonadaceae bacterium
CCCTTCAAGATGAAACTGCGGATGAAAGCAGCCGGACCGGCGACCGCGGATTGCAAGGCCGAAGTGCGCTTGCCATCGCGAAACATTTGTTCCGCACCGAGCGGCGCATATCGTTCTTCGATCATCTGGCGATGATGTTCCGGGTCGCGCATCGAATAGTGCAGAAGATCGCCGCGCAAGGTGTCGACCCGCGCGCCTTCGTCCATGACCACCGACTCGTGAATGACTCGGGCGCGCCAGTGTCCGCGCGCTCGATTGAAGAGACGGAGTTGGTAGTCCGGATACCAGCCGCCACCGCGAATCCATCGGTCCATGTAGAAAGCGCGACGCGCAACCCGGTATCCATCGGCGAGGCCGTCGTCGTTTCGGCTTCGTAATTGATCGATAGCTGCGCGCAACTCCGGCGAAAGGCGCTCATCCGCATCCAGACTGAAAATCCAATCATGCGTCGCCTGGTCGACTGCGAATTGCTTCTGCCTGGCAAAACCGGGCCATGGATTGGTGATTACGCGCGCGCCCGCACGGGCGGCGAGGTCACGAGTATCGTCGGTGGATTGCGAATCGACTACCAGAATTTCATCGGCCCACGCGACCGACTCGCAAGCGTCGCGAATGTTGTCGGCCTCATTAAGCGTGATGATGGTAGCGGTGATTTGCATTTGGAGTGCGCCTGCAAAACGAAACGGCGACGGCGCTTTGGATCAGCTAAGATAGAAGGTCTCTACCCGAATCCAAAGCGGCGTCGCCGCTCTGCTCTGCCGCCGCAGTCCAAATTCGGCTTACGGATTCGGCACCGGACTCTGCACCACCACGTTATTGACGCGGAGGGTCGAAGCCGTGGCCCTTTGAAGATCGGCGAGCGCTTTACTGTAATCGGTTTCAGCCTGGATTTCGTTCGTGCGCGCGCTGGTCAACTCAGTCTGTCGTTGCAGCAAAAGGAACGTCGTCGAGCGGCCCACATCGTAAAGTTTCTGCTCGCCGGCAAGTTGCTGCTCGGCGCTCTCGCGCGCCAGACGCGCGGCCACGACTCGCTTCTGTGCGGTGTCCACTGATTGCGCCGCATTGCGCACATCCATTTCGATCGACTGATCCTGCGATCGATAAGACGCTTCGAGTTGTTCCTTTTGAATCTCTGCGGCCGCGACGTTTGCTTTCGCGGTGCGGTTGCGCAGGGGAATCGAGATCGACACGCCGACATTTATCTCGTGGTTCTTGAGTTTGAACATATTACCAATGTCCTGACCGTATCCTCCGATATACTTCGGCTGTACACAAAGCCCCTTGCTCGCAGGAGTACAAGGGGGAATCTGGGTTGCGGTTGGGGGAGTCGTGGTGTTGTCAAAGGTGAATCCGGGTGTTCCTGCCAATCCCGTGGTGTTTAAAGCTCCGGTCAGATCGATTTGCGGCTTGGCCTGGTCGCGATAGAAGCGAAGGTCGATCGAATTTATTTCCTTTTGAAAGTTGAGGCGCGTCAGCTCAGGGCGATTCTTGTGTGCCTCTTGCAAAGCAGCGGTCAGGTCAACTGGTGACAAGTCCAAAGACGGCGTATCGGTCGGAACCAGCTGGGCCGACCACTCAGATGACGTAGGGTCTTTGAGCATCAGTTGTTTCAGGCTGTTCTCTGCATTAGAGACGCTCTGCGTCGCTTGATACAGCGCTCCTTCGCGGTTCGCGATGTCGGTCAGCACCTGCGCCCGATCGAGCGGGGCTTTGGCGCCCGCGCTGATCTGAGCTTCGATGTTCTGCAGGTTCTGTCGCGCGAGATTCAAACTATCCGTTTGATTCTGCTGATTGCGCAGCGCAAAAACCAGATTCCAATATGCGGCCTGCGCCTGGGCGATGATCGCGATCGTGCGTTGACGAAAATCCGAGTCGGTCTGCGAGAGAACCTTTCTCTGCACGAGAATCGCATGTCGGGTCGAGTCAATCTTTCGATTGCGCAGCAACGGCTGCGTGTACAGCAAAGTCAGGTTAGAGGAGTAAAAAGGATTGAGCGTGGAGTTGGTGGCGTTGGTTGAAGTTCTATTGTTATTGAATTGGACTTCATAACTGCCGCCCCCCTTTTCAAAGAATTTGCTTAGAGTTGGGCTGACCGTCAAAGTTGTGTTTTTGACTGACCCGGTCGTACCACCGCCGGCAAAAATGCTGGTTACCGGACTGATTCGCTGATCGAACGCCGGCGTGATGGCGAAAACCGGATCATAGGATCCGTACAATCCTTTTAATCTTTGCTCGGCCACGCGTACATCATCGCGAGCCATCTCGATGTCATTATTATTCTGCAGCGCCCTGCGAATTGTGTCGTTCAGCGACAGCGAAAGGACGTTCGAGGGGACGATGCCTACGCGGCGGAGGTCGGGCATCGGCGGCAATGGCTGCGGCTTGATATCAGGAAAGTTCGGATCCTGAAATGGCGTCACGCTCGGCATCGGCTGCGCGGTTGCAGGATTAATTGGTGTTGGACTCGGCGTCTGGGCCAGAGCGGCAAGCGACATCGCGGCCACGAACAGAGTCGCGATGAATAATCTGGTAAGCGTACGAGTCATATGATTCAGCATCTAAATACTCCTAAAAATGTTTCGGGAATTCTTGAACGGGCGCGCAGGCCGACGAGCAGACAGATTGCGCCAGGTCATAGCGTACTACGTCGATTAACTTTACGCGGTTTCAAAAAGCTTAACAAATGCAACGGAATAAAGCGCCGACGCCGCGCATTCGCATTTCCGAAATCGGCACGCGCCCGTCCCACGCTTGGGATCAGACGGATGATGCAGTTGCCGAACAAACGCGGATTATGGCTGCTTGACACTGCCTCGCGGCGGGCATTATCTTGCAATTTCTTTTCCACAGTTACCCGGTTAAGCTGATTTGACGTACTGCCGAGGTAGACGTGTGTGAAACAGCAGGAGGATAGCGAATGGCGGTTAAGGTTGGCATTAACGGTTTTGGGCGGATCGGCCGAAACATTTTTCGCACGGCGCTCGGTGACAAGGACATTGAGTTTGTCGCGGTCAACGACATCACTGATACAAAGACTCTAGCGCACTTATTGAAATACGACTCGGTGCTGGGAAATCTGCATCACCAGATCTCGGCGTCGGAAAATGGCATCAAGGTTGAGGATCAGGAACTGCGCGTATTCTCCGAGCGCGATCCGGCGGCGATTCCATGGGAATCGGTCGGCGCACAGAT
>DATANL010000173.1:0-2623 GCA_036266295.1 Pyrinomonadaceae bacterium
CGATTAGTGACCTGCAGCGGTTTTAAAAATAACTGCCCACCGCCCACTGCCCACAGCACACCGCCCACCGCCCACTGCTTTACCTCTGCTCCGGCTTCTTCTTCTTCTTACCCTTCTTGTCCGGCTGTTCGTCCTCGGCCGCTCCGGAGACGAGATGGCCGCTGGCTTCCATAATTTCTTTGGCTTCGTCGTTGATGCGCTCGATGGCGGCGATCTCATCCGCGTCGGTGGTTTTAGCCTTCAGCGAATTCAACTGCTGCACGTAACCGTTTGCCGCGTTATTCAGTTTTCTTAAAGCGCGCGTGATCAGCGGGTTCTTTGAATCGCGCGTCGCGGCGTTGTCGATGTTGTTAATCGCTTCGTCGAGAATACCGGCGACGTCGCCGAGCAATTGCGCGCGCGTACCTTTCGGCACGTCACCCCAGTCGGGCTCTTCTTTTTCGCTCTTCTTGATTGGCGCCGGGGTCGCGCCGTTGATGATCGCAAAGCGGCGATCGGCGGCCTTGATAAAAACCTCGGTCCGCTTATCCAACTGCTGCCAGTATCTGACCAGATCGGTTTCCGCATCCGTCAGATGATCACGCTGCGCGTGGATGGAAATTGTAAAGACCAGTGAGATTGTAAGTATCAAGCTTCGCACAATCAGCCGAAGCACTCGGGCGCGAATTGAAGTCATGGGCGTTTGGTTTGAGCCGGATCTTTGGCGCCGTTAGCTGCGGGCACCAGGGCCTTCTCGGGCAGGGAATTCTTAGTGCCGCCGGAGGTCGACGGATCCTTATCGGGCGGCGGTTCGCGCAGAACTGAATGCCCGTAAAAGGAATCGAGCGCTTCCGCGCGCGTCTCTTTGATGAAGTCTTCCGCGTCTTTGATGTTGAGCACGTACGCCGCCGGAGTAGTGCGCTGAATCACAGCCAATCGCGGAATGTGCGGGCGCACCTGCAGCTCGAAATGCCGGTAGATGTCACGCGTGCTGCCCTTGGTGGCGTCGAGCTTGGCGACGTAATCGCGCAGATCGCCAATCACACCGAGATAAGCTCCCAGTTCAGCCAACGCCTCATCAAACTTTTTATCGCTGGTAAAGTTTTCTGCCCTGGTCAGATGATCGATGGCCAAAGTCATGGTGGCGCGCAGCCGGTCTTTGGGATCGCGCGCGCCGTCGAGTTGCGCCCGATCGGATCTTGAAACGAGGTGCATCGGCGGCGGCGCCGGCAGATGCGGCAGTTGTGGATCTTGAGCGGCGGCAGACTGGGCAAACGCGCAGGCTGTAATTATCTGCACGAAGATGATTAATCGATAGCTCAATGAAACTGACATGCCTCGTTTGTCAGTGGGTGAAAACCTTCACGGCCGTTTTTGCTTCGGGCCCTCTCCGCGTTGTATCTGCGCTCGTAGCGGCGGCAGTCTCAGGTTTACTTTTTCGATCTCGAGCTTGTTGTTAGTCGCGTCCGCGTGCGACAAGAACTGCTGATACGCGTCGAGAGCCTGCGGATACTCTCCGAGATTATCATGCGCGGTCGCAATGAAAAAGTAAGTCGCCGCAATATCGGGTTTCGTCTTCGCCAGCCATTCGTACTCGGGCAGCGCCTCGGCGAATCGCTTCATTTCATAGAGCGCCAGTGCGAGATTCGCATGCGCGATGTAGTCGTCGGGATTTGCCGTAATGACCCGTTTGAGAATCGGCTCAGCTTCACTGAACCTGCGCGATTGAATCAACGCGGCGGCGTAGCCAACCGCGTATTTCGGATTCTTCGGATCGATCTGATTCGCTCGATAGTAATAGTCCTGTGATTTGGCCGGATCAATTCGGCGGTACGCGCTGCCCAGACGCGCGAGCAGATTGGCGTCTTTGGGATTGGCTTTCAGCAAATCTTCCAACGCTGCGCGGGCTTCGGCGCTTGACCCGGCGTCGCCTGCAAGTTCGGCCCGCAGCGCGATCACTTCAGGTCGTCGCTTATCTCGATCGATCAGTTTGTCGAGCACGCGCAAACTGTCGTCCGGCTTTCCGGCGCGCGCATAGAGCTGGGCGAGATCGTAACCGGCAGGAAACTCGGTCAATGCCGCTGCGGCTTTTTCGTAGAGGTTGAGATCGGCGAGAGCTCCATCGTAGTCATGCAGGCGAATCCGCAGGTCGGCGCGATCGCGACGCGCCGCTTCGTCCCCGGGATTGACGGCTATAGCCTGATCGATACTTTTCATCGCGGCGGTTAAGTTGCCGGCCGCCAATTCAATTGATGCTCGATGTCGCCAGACTTGCGAGTCGGCCCCGGTTAGTGAACTGGCCAATCCGATGATCTTCGTTGCATCGGCGAAGTCGCCGGCGCGTCTGCGCACTTCAGCGAGAAGATCCAATGAGCGGATGTCTTTCGGATCGAGTTCGACCGCCCGTCTCAGAATTCGTTCTGCCTCACGATCGTTCTTGCCTGTGAACCCCAGCGTGCGTCCGAAGCTGGCATACGCCAACGACAAGTCTGGTCTGAGATTGACCGCGCGGTTGAATCCTGCGACGGCTTCGGCGGTCCGATCGATCGCCAGCAGGGCCGTCGCTCGTTGCAATTCTGCTTCAGGAAACTCGGGCTTCAATTTAATTGCGGCATCGTAAAGTTCGATGGCGCGCTGGAAGTTT
>DATANL010000174.1:0-5027 GCA_036266295.1 Pyrinomonadaceae bacterium
AGATTAGCCAGAACGCGAGACTCACGGCCACGGCTGAACACAAGGCGATGACGGTGCTCTTGCGACCGAATTCGATTGCCAGCGGCATGCCGATTAGAGCCATCACCAGTACGGTAAATGGCGACGCGTATTTGTGCTGCAAGGCCACGGTCAAACTCGCGGTGTCGGCGCCGCGGACCTTCAAAGCTCTCACGTAGGTGCGCAGTCCACTGGCGTCGAACTGCGAAGGGCGATCGACGGTCGGCTTGAAGGCCACCGGAGGATCCACGTTACTAATCTGCAGAGTGTCGGCGGCTTCACGCGCTACCGTCACCTGCCCCACCGTGATCCACTGTGCCTTTGAAATTTCGAATTGGTTTCCGGGCAGCCACTTCCCTTCTTCACCATTGATGACGCGCTTCAACTCGATCTGCTCACTATCGAACTCGTAAATCGCAGGTTTAATCAGCACCTGCCGGCGGTCATCAAAATCGTAAGAGTAAATGCGTGAGCCGTCGGCGCTGACTAACCAACGGCGGTCGACTCCGGCGGACATCTGCGCGATGTTTCCGCGAATCCGCGCGCGCAAAGCATCCTGGCGCACATTGGACTGCGGCATGATTCGCTCCTGGATAAACCATGAACCGCCCGCCACCAAAATCGCGAAGGCAAAGCCAGGAACCATCAAGCGGTAGACGCTTTGGCCGCTCGACCACCAGGCAACCGCTTCTCGCCGTTTCGCAATCAACGCGTAGGTCATCAACGAAGCCACCAAAACGCTACCGGGAAATAATTCGACGCTGACAAGTGGCAACAAATAGAAAAGATATTCCGCCACCAATCTGCTGCTCGCGCGATTTGCCGAAATGAACCGCCACAGTTCGAACGTCGTGAATACGTCGAAGATCAAAACCAGCGCCACGAAGCCAAAGACAAAACTCAGCGTCATCGTCTTGACCACGCCGATGTCGAGCAGCGTCGGAAAGTTTGCCACTGAAAGTCGAAACTTCAGGCGCGGCCCGGCCGCGGTTTGTAGCTCCTGAGATTTTGGCGGCGCCACCTGCGAGCTTCGCCAGCGAAACGACCAGCGAAAGTGTCGATCGCGAGAGATCAGAATCGCCAATCCAACTGTTAGAATAGTTACCGTCGCGAGCCAGCAACCTACGACTGGCGCCACGGTGCCTGCGCGAGCGGCCTGATCGCCACCGAGCGTCAGCAAATAATAGCCGACCAGGATCGCGAGCGAGACGAGCACACCGAAACCGCGGCTGCCGCGTCGCATCCTCAGGGCCAGCGCCGAGCCGAACAAAGAAAAAATGAACGGCGCCAAGGCAAAAGCGAGTCGCTTGTGAAAAATGATCGAGGCTTCGCGATGTTCGACGCCGGTGGTATTGGCGATGTACTGCCGAAGATCGCCGAAACTCATCGCATCGGGATTGGCATCTGACTTTTGTAATCGCGCCATCAGGTCCGCGCGTCCGGTCGGAAATGTATAACGCACACTCTCGAGGCGATCGACCGAGTAAGACTGGTCCTTCGCGTCAGGCGCCGGTATCTTCGTCCTCATCGCATCCTGCAGGACCAACTCGGATTTTTCTGATGATGAATCGATACGGCCGGAGCGCGCGGTCATCAACTCAGTTGAGTGGTCAGGCTTCTGCGTCTGAATAAAGACGCGGCCCCATTGGCCGTGGGCCTTGTCGCCGTCGCGAACGTAGATCACATATCCGGGAAAATCGTTGGTGAACGTGTGCGGCTCAACCGGCGAGTCCAGCTTGTAAAGAGCGCTGCGCAACGCAACTGCGCGCAGATGCATTTGCGAGCGCGGCACTTCGACTAAATTCAGGTATGCGGATGCCGCCGTCGCAATTAGTCCGACGGCCAGGGCCGGCACGAGCGTGCGCCAGGTGCTGACGCCGGCAGCGCGCATGGCCACCAATTCACTGTCGCTGCTCATGCGGCCCAGTCCGATAATCGTGCCGCAAAGGACCGCCATCGGAATGGTAAAGATCAGCACCGTCGGCAGCAGGGCCAGCGCCAGGCCATAAATGAACTCAGCCGGCATGACGCCGCGAAACATCGTCTCCAAATATCGGCCAATCTGTTGGACGAAAAGGATTGCCGTCAGCAAGACCAACGCGGCGACCCCGTAAGGAAAGATCGTCCTGAGGACGTAGCGCTCGATTAATCTCCGCTTGGCCATGGCTTCGGCTAACGAGTGGATGCTACCAGCGTACGCGGCCGGCGCTCAATCGCACGCGTGATCAAACGATGCGTCAGATCACCAAGCTCGGCGTATTGACGATCGCTCAGTGCGTGTTGGGCGGCAAAATTGCCCGGTGAAAGTTGATGTGTTGCGCGAACTATCTCGATGACTTGCGGCGAAAAGGCGTTGGCATTCACCGGGGCGCATTTCCCGCAGAAGAGTCTTAGCTCGATATCGACTGCAACGCTTACTTTAGAATCGACGGTCACTCCGCACGACCCGCAAGCGCGAAAGTCCGGAAACAATCCGGCCAAACGCAAAAGCCAAATCTCAAAGTAACGCGTGAGTGCGCGTTCGCTGCCGCTTTGCTCAGCCAGAGCCCCTACGCACGCTGTCAGCATTCGAAACAGACGTTCATCTGTTTCATGAGGCGGCGCGAATTCCGTGACCAACTCTCCCATGTACGCCAACACTTCGGCGGTGTCGAGATTACTTGAAAGGTTAAAGTGTGACTTGAGAATTTCCGCGGCCGACATGGTGACCAGGTCGCGGTTCTCGCGTTCGTGAAACGAAAGCTTGATGAGAGTGAACGGCTCGAGCGCTGCGCCAAAGCGGCTTTTCATCCGCCGCGCGCCTTTGGCCACAGCGCGCACAAGACCGGAACTTCGCGTCAGGCAAACTACGATGCGGTCTGATTCGGCGAGATTATAGCTTCGGAGGACGATCGCGTCGGTGGTAACTAAACGCATCTGGACATCAAGAAGGACGTTTACCGCAATGGAAGGAAATACAAAATCCAGCCGAGCACAAATGCGATCACCAGGAATTCGGCGAAAACCTTCAATCCATAGATCACCCGCTGACGATCCGTTCCTTTGGCGACCACGCCGAAAACGAACGCCGTGAGCGAGGCGAAGAGCGCCATCCACATGACGTGTCTCATGGCTTCCTCCCGGCGGCGATATCAAAGGCATCAAGCATCGCCAGATAATTCAAGAGGCCCGCGCAGAGCAGAAACGTATTTCCATATTCGTAAGTCACTCGTTGCGCCTGTTCGACAAATCCCGTGTTCGTCAACCAGCACCCAATGTAAAGCAGGCCCGCACCAAAGTTCGCGCTGATCGGAAGGAGTTGAAGCATCGCACTAACGCCTTGATCATTTGGGCCGATGCGGAACAGATGGCCGCCAATCGCCAGGCCGATCAGAAACATCGCCCACACGCTGCCGCCCAGAATGAGCGCCCTGACCCACTTTCCCTGAAGCAGATGCCCGAGGCCGGGAATGGCCCAGGCCGCCACGCCCATCAACCACGCGTTGCCCGGCGCCTTGGCCACCGGTCGAGTTATTTCCTTAGCTACCAATTCATACCTCTAAGAATGTTCTAAAGTAATTTCTCACGCCGGCGTCAGAGCTTCAAAAATCGTTTAGCTGTCGGCTCAACCACCACTGACAATCTAATAAAGGAGAAACTGAGAGCGCAAACGGTCGAACTCAGCCAGGGCCGGTTCCCATGATCGCTCAATTCCCTGCACGCTCATCCCGGACTCAATTGCGGTCCTTACCTTATCGGTTCCCGCGATCAAGTCAAACGGGTTGCGGTCGTATTCGTATTCGTACGGCGGATCTTTCCAGCGAAAGTTATCGCGATACATGTCGAATGCTGTCTTCACCACGGCGATGCCGGTAATCGCGGGCTTGAAGACCTGGCGGTCGGTCACGTGAATCTGGACGCCGCCGCAAGCCTTGCCGCCATGCTTTTGGAATGTCGGCAGGAAAACCGACGGCCGGAAATAAACGCCGGGCAGATTCAACGACTGCAAGGCGGCGCCATAGTCGTCCGGATGAATGTACGGCGCGCCAACCAGTTCGAAAGGTCGCGTCGTCCCGCGTCCCTCGGACATTTGAGTGCCCTCCAAGTGGACAGATCCGGGAAAGACGGTCGCACTGTCGAGTGTCGGCATGTTGGGCGATGGCAAAACCCAGGGCCCGTCAGTCTGGTCGTACCACAAATGGCGGGACCAGCCGGACATCGTCACCACCTGGAGATCGCAACCGATACCGAATTCCTGATTGAACATCAGCGCGAGTTCGCCCGCCGTCATTCCGTGCCGAGTGGCAATCGGAAACTGACCGACGAACGAGGCAAACGCCGGATCGAGTACGGCGCCTTCAGTCATTATTCCATTAATCGGATTAGGACGATCGCAAACAATGACTTTCTTCCCTAACTTCTGCGCAGCGCGCATGCAATTCGCGATCGTGTAGATGAAAGTGTAGATGCGTGTGCCGACGTCCTGGAGATCGCAGACGATGATATCGACCTCGCGCAGCATTTCTTCCGTAGGCTCACGCGTCTCGCTGTAAAGCGAATAGACCGGGAGTCCCGTCTTCCGATCGGTTGCGTGCATGGTCTCAACCATGTTGTCCTGCACGTCCCCGCGGATACCGTGCTGTGGGCCGAATAACGCCGTGATGTTGATGTCCGCGTGCTCATGAAACAGATCGGCCACGTGACGAAAGCTGTGATCGACCGAGGCCTGATTGCAGACGAGCCCGACGCGCGCGCCCTTCAGCGCAGCCAGCTCGTTTTGGATCAGATTTTCAATTCCCAGCGAGATGGTTACCCGTCCATTCACATCCAAAGCGCCCACACCGCGGCCCGAATGTAGTTTGCCGTGGGGTCCGAATGCCTCGCGCACAGTCTGCAGCTGCAAACCCATTTCCGTTAGCACCTCCGCCGCGACCGAGTTCTCTTCACGCATCAATCCCAGCAACAGGTGCTCGGTGCCGATGTGACGATCTTGAAGCCGGTCGCTTTCTTCGTGGGCATAGTGCAGGATC
>DATANL010000175.1:0-4216 GCA_036266295.1 Pyrinomonadaceae bacterium
CGCAGGAGTTCTGGACGTGGTTAGGTGAAGGAACGAAGCTCGCGGATTTGTTCCTGCAAGTGCGCATCAACGGTGACGTTGCTCTGTTCAAGGGCTTGAGCAGGGAAGTTCTCGCGGCCGAAGAACAAAGGCCGGGCACGGTCGTCGACCGAGCGTTTATCGAGCAGCACACGACCGGGTTCGATGAATTCAAAAGTGCGCTTCAGCAAGTTCAGTTTGATGAAATTGTCGAACAGTCGGGAATCAGCAAGTCGCAGATTCAGGAAGCGGCGCAGATTTTCATCGAATCTGAGCGCGTAATCATTTGTTGGGCCATGGGGCTCACGCAGCATAAGAACGGCGTGGCCAACGTGCAAGAGATTGTGAACCTGATGATGCTGCGCGGACAATTGGGCAAGCCCGGCGCCGGCTTCTGTCCAGTCCGCGGCCACAGCAATGTGCAGGGCGATCGGACGATGGGGATTTGGGACCAACCGTCAGATGAATTCCTGGACAAGCTCGGCGCCGAATTTAATTTTGAGCCGCCCCGCCGTCACGGCTACGACACCGTGCATGCGATTCAAGCGATGCACGACGGCAAGGCGAAAGTTTTCTTCGCGCTCGGCGGAAATTTTCTTTCGGCCACTCCGGACACCGAATACACCGCTGACGCGTTGCGCCGGTGTCGGCTGACCGTGCATGTCTCGACGAAACTAAATCGCGCGCATTTAATTACCGGCAAGCAGGCGTTGATCCTGCCGTGTCTGGGCAGAACGGAAATTGATGAGCAGGCCGGTGGGCCGCAACTTGTGACGACGGAAAACTCGATGGCTGTGGTCGAAGCATGGCAGGGAAAGCTGGCGCCCGCTTCCGATCATCTGTTGAGTGAACCGGCCATCGTCGCTAGTTTGGCAAAAGCGGTCTTTGGTGAAAAGACGACCGTCGATTGGGACCGGCTAAATGCGAATTACGATTTGATTCGCGACAGCATCGAAAGGGTAGTGCCGGGATTTGCCAACTACAACGAGCGCGTGCGACAACCCGGCGGGTTCTATTTGCCGAACCCGATTCGCGATCGAGAATTCAATACAAAGGATGGGCGCGCGCATTTCACCGTTCATCCGCTGCCCGCGATCAACCTGGGACCGGAAGAATTTCTGATGATGACCATGCGCAGCCACGATCAGTTCAATACGACGATCTATGGCCTCGACGATCGTTATCGCGGCATTCGCAACGGCCGCCGCGTGGTGTTTTTGAATGCGGACGATATCAAGGCGCACGGGTTTGAAACGGGGGCCCGGGTCGATTTGATCAGCCGATACGACGGTCAGGAACGTATTGCCAGCAGCTTCACGATTGTTCCGTACAGCATTCCGCGCCGATGCGCCGCGACTTATTTTCCGGAAGCGAACGTGCTGGTGCCGGTGACTTACTTTGCAGACAAGAGTCACACGCCCGCTTCAAAGTCCGTGGTGATAACTATTCAACCCGCGAATGAATTAACCACGAATGAATTAACCACAGAGGACACAGAGAAGAAAAAAACAATGAAGGGATGAATTGGCAGGACAGGTGTTTCCCTCCAGTTCTGCTCTGTGTCCTCTGTGGTTAATATTCGCCGCTGTGGTTAACATCCGACGATGACGAAGACCGAACTTTACGATCAACTCGCCACGCAGCTTTCGAGCTTGCTTGCCGGCGAGCGGGATTTGATTGCGAACGCGGCAAATTTTTCGTCGCTGATCTTTCAGTCGTTGCCGGACCTGAATTGGGCCGGCTTTTATTTCGAGAAGGACGGCGAGTTGGTCCTTGGTCCATTTCAGGGCCGGCCCGCGTGCGTGCGCATCAGGATTGGGCAGGGCGTCTGCGGCGCCGGAGCGGCGAAAGGCGAAACCGTGATTGTGCCCAACGTGCATGAGTTTGCCGGACACATCGCGTGTGATAGCGCATCGAATTCAGAAATCGTGGTGCCGCTGATTAAGGAGGCGCGGTTGATTGGCGTGCTCGATCTCGATAGTCCCTTGCCGGCGCGCTTCGATGAGGAAGACGCGCGCGGGCTCGAGAGCCTGGCGCGCATCCTCCTGGCTTCGGTGCAATCATGAACCAGCGACCGATCATCGTGGCTGTCAGCGGCTTATCGTCGAACACCGGCAAGACGACGCTTGCTTGCGAATTAATCAGGCGGTTGCCGGGTTGGGAAGCGATTAAGTTGACGCGCGGCCATTACCGTTCGTGCGGTAAGGACCCAAGCGGATGTTGCGTCAGTGATCTGCTGCGAGATCAGCCTTTGATTCGATCGGGACGCGAGGCGAATTACGAAAAGGGCAAAGACACGGGTCGCTTCTGGGACGCGGGCGCGGCCAATGTTCACTGGGTGATTGTCGGCGAGGACCAGGTGCAGGAGGGAATCACGCGCGCGTTGGAGCGAGTGAACTCCGCGGGTGTCGTGGTTGAAGGCAACAGCTTTCTCGAGTACATCAAGGCCGATTTTGCAATCATTTGCGCGCGCGCGGGCGAAAACAAGATGAAGACATCGGCGCGACGAACTTTGGCGCGGGCGAATGCGCTTTATCTGTCAACACTCGATGAGTGCAAGCGAGTTGAAGCAATAGAAAGGTTCGAAAAGTGGCGCGCGGGTCTGACGACTAATCTCGACACCGCGGGCATTTCGATCTTTACCGGCAGAGATGTTTCGCGCATTCTCGAATCGATCCAGGCGTTAACCGGTGTCGCCGAAGTCGCTCTAAATTAATAATTCAGCGCGCTCGCAGCAGTCACAACGCGCGCAACGATCGCGGGCCCTTTTATGATTACGATTCGCAAAGCGAAAGAACGCGGCCACTTTGATCACGGGTGGCTCGATACATATCACACATTTTCATTCGACCAATATTACGATCCGGCGCACATGCATTTTCGTAGCCTGCGGGTCATCAACGAAGATTCGGTTGCGGCGGCCCACGGCTTTCCGATGCACTCGCACCGCGACATGGAAATCATCACTTATATTCTGGCGGGTGCGCTCGAACATCGCGACAGCATGGGGAACGGATCTGTGATCCGGCCGGGCGACGTGCAGCGCATGACTGCGGGCACGGGCGTCTCGCACAGCGAATTCAATCCGTCGTCTTCCGAGCCGTGTCACCTGTTGCAGATTTGGATCATGCCGAATGCGCGAAACCTCACGCCCGGTTACGAGCAGAAATTCTTCGCGGACGACGAGCGGCGAGGAAAGCTGCGCCTGATCGCTTCACCGGCCGGCGAAGAGGGCGCAGTGTCGATCAATCAGGACGCGCGCGTTTACGCATCGCTGCTCGACGCGGGCCAGTCGCTCAACCATGTGATCGATCAAAATCGCTCCGCCTGGCTGCAGCTGGCGCGCGGCAGTGTTGCCGTTAATGACGCGCAGCTGAGTGCGGGCGACGGCGCAGCAATCACCAAAGAATCCGGCGTTGAAATTTCTGCCGCAGAGGACTCTGAGTTTTTGCTTTTTGACCTCGCTTGAGTGCGTCCCACGCGCGTTCGTGCGAGTTGTCCAGCTACAGATTTGAATTTAATCTTCCTGGCGGTTTAGCGTGCGCGCAGGAGTTTGAATGCCACGCAATTCACCGACAATTTCTTCGATCCTCTTCGCCTGACTTTCGATCGTTTCAGCTCGACGGCGTTGCTTGTCGTTCAATTCCTGATCGCGCAAAAGCAGTTGCGCCTGGCCCAGGAGTGCGGCGAGAGGATTGTTGATTTCATGTCTGACGCGCGCGACCAGCGTCGCGGCGGCAGACAACTTGGCTTCGTATTCATTGGCCAGCGCGGTCATCTGCGCCAGCTCGCTCGTTTGATCGGCGTTGGGTTCGGTCATTCATCTCCGGGACTGATTCTGAATCAACTACACGAACGTGAGGAAGAAGCGGCAGGGCACGAGAGGTTACCGGCGACTCGCCTATTTAACGCAGATGCAGCATAAAGGCAAGCACTATTTTCGTTACGGTGCCGTTACGATTAGCCTTTAGTCGATTCGAAGCGCGGTTGACTTCCGGTATCAACGACCGTAAATTCGTTTGCAACGTTGGGAGGTCGTCTAACGGTAAGACTGCGGACTCTGGATCCGCCTATCGGGGTTCGAATCCCTGCCTCCCAGCCAACGTTTTTCTGATCCCCCGCCGCGCCGCCGGCAAATAAATGGTTCCAAACCAGAATGGTAATCTTCAGGGCCGCCCCTTTTTCGTAAACCAGGTTC
>DATANL010000176.1:0-2549 GCA_036266295.1 Pyrinomonadaceae bacterium
GTAAAAGTGCCCTGGGTCGTCGCGTAGATCGTGGCCGTCTCTCCTCCGGAATAATCGACCACCATGCCGTGCGTTTCGAGACACGCATGATGCAGACGCGGCGTGCGATATTCGGCTTCAATCACCGCGTCGGCGGCGGCCAGCGCGGCGTCGACTTTTTGCTGATCACCGCCTTTGTTCTTCTGAGCGACATTCGGCTCGCTGCCGCGCGCGTCCGCCGGCAGCACTTGTGGCGAGTCCGGTTTCAGAGCCAAATCAGGAATCACCACGTGCGGCAGCTTCTCGTATTCAATGACGATTGCGCGCGCGGCGTCTTGCGCCAGTTCCGGAGTCGTGGCGGCGACGGCGGCGACCGGCGCGCCGGCGAAACGAACTTCGGTAATGGGCGACTGAATGACGGCCTTGACGCCCGGCATTTTTGACGCGGCGCTCGAATCAAAGCTCTTCACTTTCGCGTGCGCATACGGACAGCGCAGCACGCGGCCGTAAAGCATGTTCGGCAGGCGCACGTCGTAGGTGTATTTCGCCGCACCCGAAACCTTGAGTGGTCCATCGACACGCGTGTAGCGATGATTGAGGATCGTGTGCTTATCATTTGGTCCCCACCCGGGACCGGCAACGTCATCGACTTCGATCTCGACCATCTGTTCGACGCCGTTTACTACGCGCGGCACGCGCACTTTCTTTTTCGGTACCGGCGTGGGACTCGCTTGTGGTTGTTGTGGCATTCGGCTCTCCATTATTGCCGTGTCAGAAGCCCGACCGTCAGGGAGGGCAACTGGCGATACCAGGATGAATTTATTTAAAGCGGCCCTCCCTCACGGTCGGGCTTCTGACCTAGGTCCTGACTCCAGCTTTCGCGGCGGCCAGCGCAGCTTCGAAAACTCTGGGATAAGTTCCGCAGCGGCAGAAATTTCCTTTGCATGCTTCACGGACTTCGGCGAGCGTCGGATTCGGATTCTTTTTGAGATACGCCGAAATGGTTGTGACAAAGCCGGGCGTACAGAAGCCGCACATCATGCCGTCGTGTTCGACGAACGCGCTCTGCACGGCATTCATGTTGTCCGGCGTGCCGAGTCCTTCGACGGTCGTCAGCTTTTTCCCGGTCGCATCGACCGCGAGCACGAGACATGAATAGACGTTCTTGCCATCCAGCAGTACGGTGCACGCGCCGCAAGTGCCCATGTCGCAGACCAGCTTCGGGCCGGTAACCGGCGGCTCGGCATGATTGCGCAACGCGTTCAGCAGCGTCGTCCGCGGTTCGACCGTCACGTTCCGTTTCCCACCGTTGACCTCGAGCACGATGTTCACCGTGCCCGATAACGTCTGAGAAGTTGCGATGGCTTCGCCGGCCGCCACTTTCGTATCGGCATTGATGAAATGATCGGCGATGGCCGCTCCCGCGCCAGCCACGCCGACGCCTTTCAGAAATTTTCGCCGGCTGGGATCGTGCCTGGCCTGCTTTTTCGGATCGTGATCGTCTGACATTCGTTCCTCCTCCGGGACGAAACAAAGCGACAAAAATGTTCGTGAGTGCGCGGTAGTTTATTTTGAAACGGTGCGCGCGGCAAGCTGATGTGGCGTCATTTTCCGACGGCTTCCCGCAAACGGGCCAGCGCGTAGATCATCCACGCCTCGGACCAGCGCATGTAAGGTATCGGCACGGTGAAGAAGCGGCGTTGCTGATAATAGAAGAAGCCGCTTTTATCGCGCAGCTTTTCAATTGCCCAGTTCGCAATTTGTTCGGCGAGCATCAACGTGTTCGGAATACGGCCGCGCAATTCAACCAGGGCGATGATGGCCGAAGCCGCTGAGTGCACGTCGGCCGGATAAAGGCGGTCGGGAAAATACCTGGGCCAACCGTTCGTCAGGAAAAATCGCTCCCGCCAGAATTCGTAACCGCGCAATAATGCAGACTCGAAATCGGGAGAGGCACTCTCGCCAACCTGAGATGAGGCGATGATGCTGCTCAGACTCGTGAGAATGAAAGCCGTGTGAAAATTGTCAGACCATGATTGGTGCGAATCGGCGCCGTAGGCCCATGAGCCGTCCGCTTGTTGTCTGCGAACGACGTAGAGCGCAGTGCGCTGTCCCCACTCAATTAAAGTTTGTTCGCCGAGCAGGTTACCGATCGTCGCCAGTGCTTCTCCGGCCAACAAACTCGCATTGTAAACCTGCGTGCGATCGAGCGGCGAATAACTGAAACACACTTCCTCGCCCGTCTCTTCCGATCGGTTCAGATCGTTGAGGATGAAATCGCAAATCGTGCGGGCGAATGGCAGATACTCATCGCGTGACAGGACTTCGGCGGCTTCGCACAACGCGCGCGCCGCGAAAGCAGTCGGCACAATTGTCGGTGTCCCGCGCGGGACAAAGAATGAACGCGATTGCCAATCGAAGTTATATCCCCAGCACGCGCCTTTGAAGCCTTTCAGGCCCATCCAAATCAGATCATCGAGCAGCTCGCGCGCTTCGGCTTCATTTTCTTTGGTTGGATGACGGCGGAAGTCAGCGAGCGCGGCCAGAGCGAAAAGCGCGATCGCCTTTGC
>DATANL010000177.1:0-3001 GCA_036266295.1 Pyrinomonadaceae bacterium
GTCGAAGAAACTCTGCGCGGCCTGGCTGCGCGCGAAGACGAGCCGCTGGTGATGAAATTGCCACGACTGGCGGGACAGAAAGATGCGCGGTTCGTTCACTTGTTGTCGGGCGCGCCCGACGTCGAAGCGTTGAGTGAATCAGCGCCGGCCGAAAGATCCGCGCGCCGCGTACCGGAAAACGACCGGGTCGCAATCCTCGAGCGACAGGTCGAGACGCTGACTCAACAAGTTGCCGGTCTCGCTGAACAATTCGAAGCGTTCAAAAAACAGTTCGAGTAAACGTCGATGAAGCGAATCCTAATCACCCTGGCGTTGGTGTTGTGTGTCTTTGGAGTGGCCGCGGCCCAGAGGAAAAAGCTCGTCCCCAATTGCATGCAAGAACCTTTCGACGCGCTCAAGCCATTTCCGAAAATCGAATACGACTGCCCCGAGGGCGTCAACGACTTCGACGATAAGATTCTGAAGCTGCCGGATAGACTCGCGTCGATCCGAAACGCAATTAGGGAACTCGAGACATTTACCAATCCGAAATGGTGGGCAGCCACCGTCGACGAATTGAATGCCTGCTCCCTTCACAAGAGCGTCGGGGCGCTGACCAATGAAGAAAGAGAATCGTGGCTGCGCGGCGATAACTTCGTTAATCTGATCGGGAACCAACAAATGCGTCTCGTCTTGATCGACGACCCGTGCTACCAGACCGGCTTTAGCGGATCGAATGGGTTTCTCCTCTATCACAAGGACGGCAAAGTATTCGTCTCGCAGGTGCTGAATGGTTTCTACTCGCGCGTGGACAACGCAGTCGGTATGGATTTTGCGAATCTGAACGGGCAGCAAATCATCGAACTCTCAACGGCCAACAGCATGCCGCCGTCGCTTTACTACTACTACTTCGCCATCGATCCCAGGACGAACAAAGCGGTGCCGAAGAAGATGTTCAAGGACGGTAAGAAGCTCACCAACGAAATCTATTCAGACATGCTGATGGACCATCCCAGGAGTTTCGGCTTGCCGAAGGACGCGAGCGAATTAAATATCATTCGCAAAGGCCGGCTCGCGCCGAGCTTCAGCGCCTACGAAACAAGCGAGCACGGCAGAATCCACGGTAATCAAAATCAAAATTTCAACCGAATCATTTATCGCTGGAACGGACGATTCTACGTAGCGCGATAATTTGGAGTGCGGTGACAGAGCAGCAGCGACGCCATCACAAGGTCAGTACCATCTGCGTAAGCAGATGGATCAATTGATTCCGCAAGCGCTTCCTTGATCCATCCGCTCACGCGGATGGTACTGACAAAGCGCTATTGACGCCTGTCCGCCTCAACGTTAGTATTCGCCCTCAAAAATCCGTCCGAGCAGGATGCTCGCGAACCGCCCGCAGGATGCGGGCGCTCCAGGGAGGCCCCCATGATCACCCGACGCGTACCCGCAGCAGCTCTCGCGGCGACTGTTTTGTTTCTGATTTCAACCACGGCCCGCGCGCAATACAAACTGGAGCTATGCGAGGATCTAAAAATCACCGAAGCCCACTACGGCATTAATACCGTCGAGACCGCGACCTGCGTCAATCCCACGAAGACCTTTAGTCCGAAGGGAACGCTCCGCAACATCCACATTCTGTATTCATTTCCCAAAGTGCCGACCGGCGCTGCGGTAACGTTCATGATCACCAAGAACGACGCCGACGGCGAATATGTCGAGAACAAGGACTATCAGGTCTCGCCGCAGCACACGACCGCGTACGCGCAATTCACCATCAACACGCCGGGCAAATATTTCGTGCGGCTGGCGAACTACTACAACAAGACTCAGGTGTGGGCCACCAGCGAGTTCACCATCGGCGCCGACACAGTTGGCCCACGCTCAACCGGCAACACAGCGGCGGGTGGTGGTCAGGTTTGGGTTTGCAAATCAGTCGACGACAACTGGAACTGCGTCGGCGGAGCGAACCAGTGGCCGGCAAACAAAGGCTTCGACGTGCTCTTCAAAAATCCCACGCCCGTGGGCGCCGACTTCATTGGCATCGTCTTCTACAAACAGGACGCCAGCGGCAAAGACGTAGAATTCATCAACGAGTATCAGCAGAATATCGGCGACAAGAACCGCATGTATGCGACTCAGAACAACGAGTTATCACTGCCGGCCGGGACCTATTCGCTCTACGTCATTCCCTGGGGCAAACGCGAAACGATGGAGCATCGCGGCAATTTGAAAGAGTACTTTGCGAAGACGACTCTGACAGTGAAATGATCCCGACCTAAAGTTGCGGATATTAGGTGACGAGAGTATTTTGAAATCAAGAGGTAATCATGAAAGACGAATGGAAAGAAAGACTAGAGGAATTCTTTGAGGACCGAAATCGAGGACTTCAGCACACGAGAGATCACGCTCGCTTTTTTTCATCGTGAACCTATGAAAGAAATCTTTATTAGAATTGACGACGACCTGTATCATCGCGCCTCACAGAAAGTGTTGAATCTGGAGCGTGAGGTCAATCAACGCGTGAACGAATATCTCCAATCGATTAATGGCGATGCCGACGAGACTGTTGCTGCCAAAGCTCGTATGGCCGAACTATTCAGTCAGACAGTGAATTTTAGTGTCGGCGTGAGACCCACGCGCGAACAGATGCATGAGCGCTGAAGTTTTCATTGATACCAATGTCTTTCTCTACTCCCTCAGTGACAACCCTGAAGAAAAGTTGAAGGCGGACCGGGCTCGCCAATTATTGCTCAATGAGAATTGGGGTTGGTCAGCGCAGGTCGCTGGCGAGTTTTATTATGTAGCGACCTCACCCAAACGCCAGTTTCGATTGTCACCATCGTTGGCACAACAATACGTAGAGACTTGGCTAGGTTTTCCAACCGCGTCGATCTCGATCTCAATCGTTCGTGACGCTCTTGAACTCTCAGCTAAATTCCAAATGAGTTATTGGGACGCGGCTATTGTGGCTGCTGCGCGTGAACTCGGGTGTCAGACGGTTTACTCAGAGGATCTTAGT
>DATANL010000178.1:0-3827 GCA_036266295.1 Pyrinomonadaceae bacterium
GCCGAAATATGTCACCGTCTACCGAGAAATAATTCTTGTCCGTTCAAGGTCGCAGATTATAGGATGAATCTTGGCTCGCACGGTACCGCCCGTTACCTGCCGAGACTTTCACGACCTCAGCCGTCGCCTTCCTCTGGCCACTTCCCCAGGCGACCCGAAAGGAACCCAACCATGAAAGGCATTAAATGTTCTCAATGCGGACTCGTTTACTGGAGCACCGACGAAAACTGTAGACGTTGCGGCCTTGCGACTGCCGGTGACGCTACGCCCAGTTACGACGAACAGCAGTACGAATCTCAATCTCAGTTTTCCGAACCCGTGGCGCCGGTTGTTAACTACGCCGATGAGGCGGAAAAAGCGACACTGCTGAAAACTCTGAGGAGCGCTTCGATCTATTTTTACGTCATCGGCGGACTTCAGATTCTCTTGTGGTTTGTACTCGGCCAAATGATGATCGTAGACGGCGTAATCAACATCACGTTGAGTTTTGTGATGTACAAATTCAGGAGCCGGGTCGCGGCGCTGTTACTGTTCGGCCTGACGCTGCTTGCCGTCTTAGCCACCATTGTCGCGTTCGCTTCCGGAGAACGTGGTGCTTTGATCTCCCCAATTGGCGTGATCGTCCGGATCGCGGTCAGCATCCGCATGATAAATGCCGTGTTTAAGCTGCAAGGTTATCCGCGGGAGAGCGCACCTCAAGTGCTGCCGCCACCGCCGCCGAACTTCTACCCCGAAGCTGCACAGTGAAGAGGCAGCGCAGTTCTTAATTGGCGAGGGCGCGGGCGCAACTCACGTTGCCTTACGGTCGAAAATCTCGGCGAAGCGCTGGACGATCCGATCCTCGACGTCCGTCATCGGTACTTCGCGTCCCAGCAACTCGTTCATCGAGGTCACTGGCTCGCCCTCGCACGGCACGATCAGATTGAAGTAGCTGAGATCCGGATTCACGTTCAGCGCGAAGCCGTGGGTCGTGACCCAGCGCGCGATGTGCACTCCGATCGCCGCAATTTTGCCACGTTCAGTGTGAGCACCGGTCAAGCCTTTGATGCGAAAGGCCTCGATACCAAAGTTGCGCATTGTCTGAATCAAGACCTCTTCGAGATCGCGCACGTAACGATAGACGTCTTCGCGATCCGGACTGAGATTGATGATTGGATAGCCGATTAACTGGCCCGGTCCGTGATAGGTAGTCTTCCCGCCCCGATTCGTTTCAAACACCGCCACCATTCGCGCCGATAAATCTTCAGCTGACGCCAGCACTCCCTCCGCGGGCGAGCGCCGGCCGAGGGTCACCGTGTGCGGATGCTCGAGCAGAAGCAACGTGTCCGGCTGCTCACCCGTCAACACGGCGCGCTCAGTTCGTTTTTGGATCTCAAGCGCCGCCGCATAATCGACGCGGCCGAGACGTTCGACATGAAGAGTTGCTTTCGGCATCAAGTCCGAAACCGATCGCTGTAGCGGTGTCAGTACGGTACTGACACAGCCCGACCGAAGTCGGTACTCTAGCATCGGTGGCCGGACAATCGCGATTGGACTTGACCTCGGAATGCTCAATGCCGCAGGCTTAAAGTTATCAAGTGACAGGAGTCAACCAATGAAGAAATTTATTGTCGCGATCTGCGCAATGATTCTCTTATCGACCGCGTCGTTCGCTCAGACACGTAAACGCCAAACCACCAAACATCCGTCAACGTCCAAGACAACCAGCGCCAGTGCCGAAGCTGCGGCGGCGGTACGAACTGAAGGCGCCAACCGGGTCGCGACGCAGATCAAGAACCTGTCGAGATTTCTCTATTTGGTTGGCGGAGTCGTCAAAGGTATCGAAGCGATCGATGCGCAATCGAAGGACGGCCAGACATCGCCGACAAATGAAAAGAACAAGGCCCAGCTTCGTTCCAGCTTCACAGATTTCCGCGTCGGCCTTGATTCGCTGGAAGTTTACTTTCGCACGACGCCCGAACTGCAGCCTTATTACACCAAGCTGGTCGGGTCGGCGTCAGGCGCAGCCAGTGCTGAACAGCAAGCGCTATCAGGCCAATTCGATCAGGCGTCCAAAAGCTTGCTCGGCGTCCTGGGGCGCTTGACGGATGTGCTGGTGGCGATGCCTTGAATCGAATCAAACTGATTTCTGACACCTGTGGGTTAACAATTGCGCTGTGGGACCCACCTGCCGTAAAACATCCCAATAACCAGCTCTTAACATCAGGCACGCTAATCGCTAAAGCATCTCCCTCGAGGTGCTGTTTATGTCGCGATTAATTCTGGTGCTCATCATTTTGCTTTCGGGTGCGCTGTTCGTGAAGGCGCAACCCAATCAGCTGGCGAATGTCGATCAATCGGTCGAGGCGGCCGTTGATGGCCATGATGATGAGTTACTGCTCAAAGCAATAAAGAGCGGCAACCTTGGGCAGGTGAAGAACCTGCTCGATAAAGGCGTGAGTCCGGAAGTGAAGGACGATGGGAGTCCAGCGGTTTGCGTCGCGATCAGATTTAATCAACCCGAAATTGCTGAGTTGTTACTCGCGCGTGGTGCGAAGGTCGATCAAGAGGAGGGCGATGAAGGGACTGCACTTCAAATCGCCGCGGCCGCCGGTCGCGCGAACCTGGTGAAGTTATTGATTGCTCATGGCGCCGACGTGAACCACCGCGATCACGATGGCCATCCGCCGCTGTTGTGTGCGGCCTTTGGAGCTTTGTGGAAGGGCGCTCCTGATTGGATCGCGACGCAGCTTTTCAAGATGGACGACGACGACGACGAGGATGAAAACAAGCTTCGGGAGATGCTTGGCAACGAACATCTTGCAGTAGCGAAGCTGTTGTTGGCAGCAGGAGCCCAGGTTAATGCTAAAGGTGGAGATTGCGGATTGACAGCCCTGATGATTGCCGCAATGAGTGGAAACGCCGAGATGGCGAGGCTGTTGCTCGATCATCACGCGGACGTGAGAATTACCGGCTACGGAGAACACACCGCGTTACAGTTTGCCGAGATGTATGATTCGCCGGAAGAGTTAGCAAATGAGCTACGTGAACAAGACGATGAAAAAGAAAAGCAGGCGTTGCTAAACTGGGTTCATTTTACTGCCTCCGGTCGCCACACCGTTGCTGCTATGCTGAGAAATGCCGGCGCCACGCGGTAACGAGACGCGATTCATAGCTTCGATCGTGCTGACGTTTCCCGCTTCGCGCTCATGCAGGCAGGAATGCCCGCACTCGATTTACTCCAAACGATAGTTCGGCGCTTCCTTCATAATCACCACGTCGTGCACGTGCGACTCACGCAAGCCCGCGGCGGTCACGCGGAGGAACCTGGTGTTCTCCTGAAATTCTTTGACGTTGTGACAGCCGGTGTAGCCCATGCCTGAGCGTAAGCCGCCGACGAGTTGCGTAACCATCTCAGCCAACGTGCCGCGATAAGGCACGCGGCCTTCGATTCCTTCCGGGACCAGCTTCGATTCGATCTCGGTCTGTTCCTGCGAGTAGCGATCGCGCGAGCCTTCACGCATCGCACCGATGGAACCCATGCCGCGGTACATCTTGAAGCTGCGGCCCTGGTAAAGGATGACTTCGCCCGGAGCTTCTTCAGTGCCGGCGAAGAGCGATCCGATCATCACGACATCGGCCCCGGCCGCAATCGCCTTGGCCATATCGCCTGAGAACTTCACGCCACCGTCCGAGATAATTGGCACGCCGGAACCCCGCGCGGCGGCGACGCATGACTGAATCGCTGAAATTTGCGGGACGCCGGCGCCGGTAACGACGCGGGTCGTGCAGATCGATCCCGGTCCGATGCCGACTTTCACCGCGTCCACTCCGGCGTCAATCAATTC
>DATANL010000179.1:0-4847 GCA_036266295.1 Pyrinomonadaceae bacterium
CCAGCGGTTTTTCGCGCCGGTCGTCGCGTCAAAGTTGATGGTGTAACTGTCCTCGCCCGCTGCGTTCGTCACCGGTGCGGTTGAAATCGTGTGGCCTTCGTTCAAGTACCAACGAACGGCTTTGGCCTGCGGCAACGGCCACGTCGTCGTGGTCTTCCATCTGCCTTCGCCCAGGGTGAAGTAATAAAGCAGCTTCTGTGAATCGAGACCCGTATCCACACCTTTAAGATAGTGATCGAAGAATCGCAGCCATTCGTATCCCTGCATGACTCGCAATGCCTGGTCGCCTTGATATGGACTCGCGTTCTGTCCGCCGCCGTGGTTCCAGGGCCCGATTACTGCGCGTTGATAGTTGCGCAGGGTCATGAAGCTGCGGATGACCGCATCGGCGGTGCTCGCGTCGAACCAACCGCCCCAGCTATTTATCGCGACGTTCGATTTTTGGATTTGCGAGGAGTAACTGTGCAGACTCACTTCGTCGAGTGAAACGCCAAACGCGCGATCGTCGCGAAATGACGTCTGCCGCGCCGCTGCGTACACTTCAAGGTTCTGGGCGCGCAATTTGGTCGCTTCGCGATAAAGATGCTGGTCCGTGTCTTCGTCAACCAACTTCACGCCGGGATTGGTGTCCAGGAAATGATTGCCTTCGTTCCAGGTTTTGACCATCCAGTCGGTCAGCACGCCGCCGGGATAAGGCGTCTCAGAAAATGCGTCGAATTCAAAATGACGCGGGATGACGGCCTTCACCGCCGGGTTCATCCCTACCGCCAACCACAAAGAGGTGTTGCCGTCATACGAATTACCGGTGGCGCCGACTCGGCCATTGGACCAGGGCTGCTTGACGATCCAGTTAGCTACTTCGTTGTAATCCTTAACCTCGTCTGGCGAAAACGGCGCGCGCCAGATGCCGAACGACGCGCCGGTACCGCGAGCATCGACCAGCACTTGCGCGTATCCATAGCTGGGAAAGAACGTCGCCGGATTTTCACCTTGCTTCGATCGCCAGTAACGAGTCATGCGCATGAGCGCCGGGATCTTCTCGCCGGCGGCGAGCGGTTTCGGCAGCACCACGTCGATGGCGATCTTCACGCCGTCTCGCATCGTGACATACAGTGACTGACGCTCCCACTCTTTGTATTTCGGTTCGACATAGCCTGGGTAACGCTGTGTCTCCTGGGCGGCCTGCGCGGCCGGCAGTTTTGAGAGCATCAGGTTCACCGGCCGATCCGCAGTTTGGCTAACGCAAATGGGCGCATTACTGAGGACCAGAAGCGCGACTACAATCAGCATGCGAGACCTTTGCATCGTTTCCTCCCGAGAAATAATCTAAAGCGAGTCTTCGAATTGTACGCCTTTGACCCTGACCCTGGACGCCAGGAAATTGACGCGATACGCCAGGCGGATGTTAACTGAAAACCACCGATGACCAGCGTTGCCACTGTGCAGGCGAAAGCCGTCGAAAAGATTATCCGGGCCGCTGCAGCTCGCGGAGTGCCGGCGCGAAAGTTATGTCAGGCCGTCAATCTTGATCGCGAAGTTCTCGATGATCCTGACCGGCGCATTCCGTTCGCGCAGTTGGTGGCGCTTTACGAGCAGGCTGCGAAATTAACCAATGACGATGCTTTCGGCCTCCATATCGGCGAAACGGTCGATCCCAAAGCGTTCGATGTCATCGGCTATGCAGCCGTCAACAGTTCGACTCTCGGCGAAGCTTTCGATCGGGCCGTGCGTTACAACTCTATCTGGACCAACGGGTCTTATCTCGCAATTGAAAAAGGAACGCCGCTGACCAGAATCTCATACATCTATGTTGATGGTGCGATCACGGAACGACGTCACGATGCCGAGGTGACCTTTGCGGCGCTCGCCTCGCTGTCGCGCAACGTCACCAACTCAGACCTGTCTCCGACGCAAATTACTTTTCAGCACGATCGTCCCCGCAACACAACCGAGCATAGTCGTATTTTCAATTGTCCGGTCGAATTCAGCGCGCCGGCAAATCAATATTTCGTCGAATCGACCGCTTTGGACCTGCCGATTACCAGGGCCGATCCCGGTTTGTGCGCGGTCCTCGATCGGCATGCGGAAGCGCTGATGGCGAAGTATCCGGTAAACGATACGTTGGTCGAGCGGGTGCGAACGATAATCAAGAATGAGATGCGCGGCGGCAATGCCTCGCTCGAATGGATTGCCCACAACCTGAGCATGAGTGGACGCACCCTGCAAAGAAAACTGCGCGAGCATGGCACCTCGCATCAGGAGTTGTTGGATCAAATGCGCCGCGATTTGGCGATGCGCTATCTGGCTGAGCCGGAGATGGCGATCTGTGAAGTGGCTTACCTGCTCGGCTTTTCAGAAAGCAGTGCGTTGCATCGCGCTTTCAAGCGCTGGACCGGGCAGACGCCAAACGAATTTAGACGGCAGTGAATTTGGAGTGCGGTGGCTTGACACCGCTTTAAGTGTGAGGTGTTAGAACCTGGAGCGTGAGCGTGTGATGGGATCAGGCGCTTGATCCGGTTGTTACCGTCCGGGGGTTCTGACACGAAAGCGGCGTCAAGCCGCCGCACTCCAAAAAAATCCAGGCTCGCAATTTGTTCGTGAATCTTATTTCGCTATCATGATGGCAAACCGAAAAACAATTTTCATTGGAGCTTTGCGATGAATGCTGAATCTTTGAATCTGTCGACTTCGAATGGGCCAACGACTGCATACGTGGCCCGGCCGCACGATGAAGTCAGTGCCTGCGTGCTGTTAATTCAGGAGTGGTGGGGCATCAACGATCACATACGCGACGTCGCCGGCCGTTACGCCGACGCCGGCTATTTGTGCGTGGCCCCGGACCTCTATCGCGGACGCGTGACGAAAGACAAGGAAGAAGCCTCGGCGTTGATGCATGGACTGGCAATCGAGGATGGCCTCGAAACAATTCGCAAGGCGATTGACGCCGCGCGCGAAACCTACCAGGTCGATCAATTTGCCATCACCGGATATTGCATGGGCGGCACGTTTGCGATGCGCGCCGCGTGCGACATTCCGGAGTTGAAAGCCGCGGCGCCCTTCTATGGCGACATTCCGGCAGACGATGTGTTGCAGAATTTAAAAGTTCCCACGCTATTCATCGCCGGCAAACGCGACGCCTGGATCAATCCTGAGAAGGTGAACGGTTTGAAAGCGGCAGCGGCGAAATACAATCTACCGGTTGAAACGATTAGTTATGACGCCGACCACGCCTTCTTCAACGACACGCGTCCGGACGTCTACGACCCCGACGCGGCGAAAGATGCGTGGGAAAAAGTCCAGGATCATTTCCGCAAGCATCTGGGTTAACGCTCATGGCAATCGAGGTCTGTCCAAATTGCGGCGCTAAGAACCGCATCAACGAATTCCTGGCAGCAGCGCATAAACCGATCTGCGGCAAATGCGGAGCAGCGTTGAATGCCCACCCGGGAAATTCAAAACCGCAAACTATCACCGACACATCATTCGCTACTGACGTGCTCGAAGCTTCGTCCACGATGCCGGTGCTCGTCGATGCTTGGGCAGAGTGGTGCGGGCCCTGCCGCATGCTCGCCCCGGTACTCGATCAACTCGCCGCCGAATCGCAAGGCCGTTACAAAATCGCCAAGCTGAACGTCGACGACAATCCACGAACGGCAGCGCAATTCAACATCCGCAGCATTCCGGCCCTGCTCATATTCAAGAACGGCGGCCTGGTTGATCAAATGATCGGCGTCCAACCAAAACAAGCGATCGCCGCGCGGCTCGCCTCGCACATCTGAGGCGGTTTCAATCCTGCGGGTCAAATAAAGCATTGAATGGCGGCTGGATAGCGGGACGTGATTGGTTTTTGCTAATTCCGGTGCGTATTAAATTAACTGACCTGACGAAGGAGGATACTCATGCCTAACAGTCGTACCGTAAAGTCCGGCGAGAGCCTGGGCGCGATAGCGAAACAGAATAATGTGACAGTCGCCGAAATCCTGGCGGCGAACCCCGAGATTACCAATCCCAACCAGATCCGAGTGGGCCAGGTGATTCAGATTCCTAGCGCGCAGTCCGGCGGTTCAGCTGCGCCGACGCCAAACGAAACTCACGCGACAACCGCGGCAGCTTCGGGATCATCGGCCGGCGGCAAGCTGGCTAACGCTATCCTCGATGAATTCGAATCGAGCGGAGCTTCGGCTAAGACGGCGAAGCAGGACAAGCTTCCGGGCGGCGTCGGTTCCTCAGAGAAGATGGCCGACTTTGATCGCAAACGCGTGATGGCCCACAAAGCCAAGTTCATCCTGGCGGCGAACCAATTCAGTCTGCCGCCGGCACTGCTGGCAGCCATTGCCAGTCGCGAGAGCCGCGGCGGTGCTGTGCTCAAGAACGGTTTCGGAGACGGCGGCCACGGGTTTGGACTTATGCAGGTCGACAATCGTAATAAGTTTAAGGTGCAGCAGGATGGAGGCCCGGCCGGGCAACCGCACATCAATCAGGCCACCGGCATATTGGCGGACAAACTGGCGACGGTGAAGAAACAGTTCTCGGGTCTTTCCGCCGTCGAGCAATTGCAGATGGCCGTCTCACGCTACAACGGTGGCGCCGGCAAGCAGCCGCCGAACTCAGACGCGGGCACGACTGGCGGCGATTACATGAATGACGTCTGGGCCCGCGCCCGCTTTTATGCGCGCGTGGAAGACTGGAGCTGACGCAATCAATCCAGCTTAAAACTCCCCGGCGCGGTTGATAGTTTTTGAGCCGATTCGGGACGTTCTTAATTAAGGGTGCGAAGATTGGTCCTGGCTGTTTCGGCAGATACTTCGCCCAGCCCGGCAATGTAGTCATCGAGTCCGATCAACTCA
>DATANL010000180.1:0-3366 GCA_036266295.1 Pyrinomonadaceae bacterium
GAAAGGTCTGCTGCGATCCGCGCACGATTGTGCGGATGGCGGGTTGGCCGTGGCGTTAGCGGAATGCTGCTTCTCATCGCTGAACCGTGAGGCAATGGGGGCGGACATTGATATCACTGGCGAATACGACCTCACGACTCGTCTCTTCAGCGAGTCTCCTTCGCGCATCATTATCAGTTTCGATCAGGCTTTGCTCGGTGACATCGAAGAGGTCGTGGCGGCGGCCGGGTGTCCGATGACCTTGCTGGGCAATGTGGGATCAGATCGCCTGCGGATTGAGACCGACGGTGACGAGGTTATGCAACTCGAAGTCTCTGAAATGGAGAGGGCGTGGCGATCGTCTCTGGGCGGGAAACTTCAGGCGGAAGCGATGGCCGCCGGCGCGGAGTAAGGTTTCTCAGAGCATGCACCCCGCCATGTCGCAGTGCTATAATGGCGGCCACGCAATCAAATAAAATCTGCCTATGAAATTAGCGTCAATAACCCCGACGCATTCTCTGGAGGAACATCAATGGCGACTGAAATGAAACGCTCACCGGCGGCGAACCGCATTGAAGAGTTGTTGGGTGATGAAGCGCGATCGCTTCTCGATCACAAATCAACGGCGATTCCAAAGGAGCAGATTTACCTGCCGGGACCGGACTATATCGATCGCGTGGTATCTCAATCGGATCGCTCGCCGTCGGTGCTGCGATCGCTGCAGTCGCTGCTGAGTCATGGGCGGCTCGCCGGCACTGGTTACGTTTCTATTCTGCCGGTTGATCAGGGCATCGAGCATTCCGGCGGCGCTTCGTTCGCTCCGAACCCGCAGTATTTCGATCCCGAGAATATCGTGAAGCTGGCAATCGAGGGCGGCTGCAACGGCGTCGCTTCGACCTACGGCGTGCTCGGCAGCGTGGCGCGCAAGTACGCGCACAAGATTCCCTTCATCGTTAAGATTAATCACAACGAACTGCTGACGCTGCCAAACAAATTCGATCAGGTTATGTTCGGCACGGTTAAGGAAGCCCACAATCTGGGCGCGGTGGCGGTGGGCGCCACGATCTATTTCGGCTCTGACGAATCAACGCGACAGATTACGGAAATCGCCGAGGCCTTCGCGCAAGCGCATGAACTCGGCATGGCCTGCATTCTCTGGTGCTATCTGCGTAATTCAAAATTCAAAACTGCAGAAGGCGACATGCATGCGGCGGCCGACTTGACCGGCCAGGCAAATCATCTTGGCGTGACGATTCAGGCGGACATCGTCAAACAGAAACTCCCGGAGCGCAACGGTGGCTACACCGCCGTCGAGAAAGAATTAGGCAAGTCGTACGGTAAGACGAGCAAGCTAGTGTACGAGCGGCTCACCAGCGACAATCCCATCGATCTCGTGCGCTATCAGGTGGCCAACGGATACATGGGCCGCATTGGCCTGATTAATTCCGGCGGCGAGTCGAAGGGCGCGAGTGATCTCGCTGAAGCAGTGCGCACGGCCGTTATCAACAAACGCGGCGGCGGCATGGGATTGATTTCCGGCCGCAAAGCGTTCCAGCGTCCAATGAGCGAGGGTATCGAACTGCTTAACGCAATTCAGGACGTGTATCTTTCGAACGAAATCACGGTCGCCTGAGCCAACCATCACGAAAGCGCCACGAATAAAAAACACGCGCGCAAGTTGTATTTGAACGCCTCGCCGTTATACTTTGCGCGCGCCCTCCCGTCCGGTTCCATATGGCAAATCAAATTCACTCGAGGCCACGCCGACATCGCCGCCGTCTAAGCCAGGACGGGCGACCGTTGCAATTAATTAAATCGGCGCTGGGTGAGATGGCGCGCGTCGCGCTCTCCGAACCCTTTATGATCGCGGTCGAGCGGCAGGAAATTTTCCTGCGCCGGCTCCCGAAAACGCTCGACCGGTTTCGCATCGTTCACTTGTCCGATTTGCATTACGGGCCGATGGTTGATCCGCGCCACCTGCAACGCGCCATCGACATCGCTAACGAGTTGCGTCCGGACATGATTGCCCTCACGGGTGACTATATCTCGCAGGAGCGTCGGTTTGCCGCGCCGTGCGCGGAAATTGTCGGGCAACTAAAAGCGGCTTATGGAGTCTACGCCGTCCTCGGAAATCACGATCACTGGACCGACGCCAAGCTGATTGCCGATCTGTTTCAAGCCGAAGGCATACGCATGCTGGTCAACGAAGGCGTACGCATCGATGTGCGAACTGAAGCCTTCTGGCTGGCCGGCGTTGACGACACGATGGTGGGGCTCGAGGATCTGCCGCTGGCGCTGGCCGGCGCTCGTGACGACGAGTTCAAGTTGTTGCTCGCGCATAATCCGACGATTCTGCGCCGCGCGGCACGCGCCGAAGTCGATCTTGTGCTGAGCGGTCACACGCACGGCGGCCAGGTAACTTTGCGACCGGAAAAGAACCGCTCAGGCAAACCGCGGCGTCGGATGTTGCGCGGACTGGGGCGTCGCGCGAACACACAAATTTACGTGACCCGCGGACTCGGCACAGTCGTCTTGCCAATCCGTTATGGCTGCCCACCCGAAGTCTCATTGCTTGAATTACGATCGCTTCAATGATCGGTTTGCCTTAAATCCGGAATCTGTATTCCGCGATCCGCAAACATAAACGCGCAGATGTCCTCTCGAATCATCACCCTTCCAAACGTGCTCACCATCTTCCGGATGGCGCTGATTCCTCTTTTCGTTTCACTGCTTTTCTACCAAAAGTTTTTGCCCGCCCTGGCCACGTTCATTGTTGCGGGGGCGACGGATGGTTTGGACGGTCTCCTCGCGCGCCGTTTTCACCAGCAGTCCCCTCTGGGGCGAATTCTTGATCCCATCGCCGACAAGATGATGCTGGTGACCTCGTTCATCGTCTTGTCCATGAAAGGTGTCTTCCCGACCCCAATTCCGAAGCACTTGCCCATTCCGTTCTGGGTCACGACGACCGTCCTGAGCCGCGACGTGTTCATCCTCGTCGGCGCCGCGGCGATCAACATGGTGACCGGGTTTCGAGCTTTTCAGCCTTCCTTTCCCGGAAAAATCAGCACCGTGGTGCAAATCGTGGCCGTCGCGACGGTTATGCTCGCCGCGCAGGTGCGAATCGGCACCGGTTATTACCTGCCGACCGTCTATGCCGCAGTCTTCGCCTTCACCCTCTTCTCCGGCATTCACTACGTCTTCTTTGTCTCGCGCCTCATCAACAAAGCCGGGAATGGCCCCAACACCACGGGTTGACAACAGCACACTCAGATATTATTCTAACCGCGTAGTCAACCGGCCGGGCCGGTAATAATCAGCGGAGTATTTGTGAAATGAGCAAGATTATCGGTATCGATTTGGGCACGACCAACTCGGTCGTTGCCGTCA
>DATANL010000181.1:0-2671 GCA_036266295.1 Pyrinomonadaceae bacterium
CGTCGCTGGCATCATCTCCACGCGCTGCAAAATACCTTCAAGATTTTGATCAACAGCTTCTATGGCTATCTCGGTTTCGCACAGGGGCACTTTGCCGACTTCGACGCTGCGGCGCGGGTCACGCAGATCGGCCGCGATCTATTGCAGAAGATGATCGCGTGGCTCAACGAGCGCGGCGCACAGGTTATTGAAGTCGATACCGACGGCATTTACTTCGTCCCGCCAAATTCTGTAGCCGCGGTCGCCGGTCCGGTTCGGACCGCGTCGCCCGCAAAAACGAAACGCCAAGCGGCCGACACGGCCGCCTCTACAACAGAGATTGATGACCTGCGCAAAGGTTTGGCCAAGGAACTACCGCCAGGAATCGAGGTGGAGTTCGATGAGCAGTTCGACGCCATGTTTAGTTACAAGGCAAAGAACTATGCATTACTCACCCGCAGTGGTGATGTGATTATCAAGGGCGGCGCCCTCAAATCCCGCGGATTAGAGAAATTCCAGCGGGTGTTCCTGGAGGAAATGATCAAACGGATCATGGAAGGGAAGGGAGTGGAGATTGGTCAGCTGCGCCATCAGTTCGAGACACGAATCCGGAATCGCGAGATGCCAATCGAGATGCTGATGAAGACCGATACTCTCCAGGATTCGCTAGAAAAATATCGGGCAAAAGTTGCCGGTTCGGCGCGTAACCGTGCTGCCGCTTATGAGCTGGCCCTGGCCAGTGGCCGCAACTACAAACCGGGCGACCAGATCAGCTACTATATTAAGGCGACGCCAAAGAAGGTGGCGGCCTACGAAGCTGCCAAGCCAGCCAGTGAGTTTGACCCGCAAAATCGCGACGAGAACATCGATTACTACATCGCCAAGCTCGACGACCTTGTGAAGAAATTTAGCGGAATCACAGCGGAAGCCTCGGCGCCAAAGCAAGAGAGCCTGGCATTGTAGCGGGGCGCCATTATCCCGGCGCTGTCACGATACAGAAAAAGCGTGCCAGCTCGCCACCTCAACGGCAACATTAGCGAATGCTGTCAAGTAACTTATGTCGCCTGATTCTCTTCGCGCTGCACTTGTTCATTCCGATCGCGTCACAAGCCGCGGACAAACGCGGCATTACCGAAAAAGACCTGTTCGATTTCGTCTGGATCGGTGATCCGCAAATTTCGCCGGATGGCGCCCTTCGATGATCCCGACGATTTCAAGGCGCGCTCGCCCATCAGTTATATTAAGAACGTGAAGACGCCGATGATGTTCGTGCTCGGTGAAAGCGATACCCGCACTCCACCCGGGGCGGGTGGGGAGGAAATGTTCCGCGCCCTCAAGTTCCGCAAAGTGCCGACCGTAATGGTGAAGTTTCCGGGCGAATCCCACGAGCTCTCCCGCTCCGGGCAGCCGTGGCATCGGATCGAACGTCGAGCACTCGTCGGCTGGTTCGACAAATGGCTAATGGGCGCGACCAAGCCGGAGTACGACGTCGCGCAGGAAGTCACAGTCAAACCGAAAGGCGACGCCGAAACGAAGCGGCCGAATTAGTGTAGAATGGGCAGTTTCTGTTCCAGCGTCCGAACAAGCTCAGCTGTTATGAAAGCAATCATCGGAATAGTGCTACTGCTCTTCTCTGGCGGCGTATTGTGCGCTGACGATCTGGTTTTTGAATCGGGTCCGAAAAAGGTCCAGCTGCTCGAGCTTTTTACCTCCGAAGGATGCAGCAGCTGCCCTCCGACGGAAGCGGCGCTCGGGCGGCTCGTAAATGACCCACGGCTATGGCGTGAGTTCGTGCCGGTCGCCTTTCATGTCGATGACTGGGATCGGCTCGGTTGGAAAGATCCCTTTGCTTCTGTGGAATGGACGAAGCGACAACAAACTTATGCCGAAAATTGGAAGGCAGAGACCGTTTACACTCCAGCGTTCGTTTTGAATGGTCGCGAATGGCGAAACGCAAATGTCCCGCCGGCAACTGAGGCCCCCGGGGTTCTGAAAATCGGGATCCGCGGGGACGGTACTGTGGCGGTCAACTTCGAGCCGGCCAACAGGATTTCTGGCGAGTTCGAGGTCTATCTCGCCCGCCTTGGCTTCGGCATAAACTTCAACGTCCGCGCCGGTGAAAACAACGGTCGCAGTTTACGGCACGATTTTGTTGTTCTCTCGCTAGTCCACGAAAAAATGGGTTCGGGAACGCAGGAACTTCGTCTTGCTCCGGCGTCGGAATCCGTGAGTCGTCCGGAACGCAGCGCATTCGCGGCCTGGATTACTAAGGCAGCCGACATCAAGGCAGTTCAAGCGACCGGCGGCTGGTTACCTTGAGCCTCGCCCAGTCATTGTGGCTTCTGATCGCGCCGGGCCGAGAAGTCTCTATGTCTGCAGATTTACACAGATTAGATTTCTCTCGGCGCTACCCATCTTTTCATTCCGAAATCTGTGGACAAACTAAAGACGAATGGTCGCAGCACGCTATCTGGTGTGGCGCAAAATTAAATCAATCCTCTCAGCGCCAGTCCCTGTTCTAATCTCTTAGCCGCATTTCTCCGGTCGGGACGAAACCGAGTTGCTCGTAAAGGGCGCGGCCGTCGTCGGAGGCATGAAGGACGAGATCGTCCAGACTTTGTTGGCGTGACCAAGCGATGATGTTCTCCATCAGGAGCTTGGCGATCCCGCGCCGGCGGCACTCGGGTTCAGT
>DATANL010000182.1:0-10830 GCA_036266295.1 Pyrinomonadaceae bacterium
ACTCAACTCATGGCAATGTCAACAACCCGAAAAGTCGCGCTCATCATTGGCGGCATAGTGCTGTTCGTGGTCCTGGTCGTCGTGATCGGTGTCGCGATCGTCGTCTCGGCCTTGCGCGGCAATCGTCCGTCGATTCAGGACAACAGCGTGCTGGTGCTCAGGATTTCAGGCCCGCTGCCCGATTACGTTCCGGACGATCCATTCCGCCGTATCTTTGGCGCGCCACCGCAATCACTCGGCAGCTTGCTCGCGCAATTTCGCAAAGCCAAAGTCGACAAGCGGATCACCGGGGTAATTCTCGAGATCGACATGTCAGAAGCGGGTTGGGCCAAGTCAGAAGAGATTCGTTCAGCCATCGAAGATTTTCGTGCCTCGAGCAAACCGGTCTACGCGTACATGGAGATGGGCTTGAACAAGGACTATTACATCGCCAGCGCCTGCGACAAAATTTATGTGCCGCCGCCGGGTGAGTTGTTCACCATCGGGCTGGCCGCCGATGTGATGTTCTTCCGCGGATCGCTCGACAAGCTGGGTGTCTATCCCGACGTTTACCAAATCGGAAAATACAAAAGCGCGGGCGACATGTTCACGCAAAAGCAGATGACCGACGCGCATCGCGAGTACATCAATTCGATGCTCGACGATTTGTACGGCCGTTACGTGGAAGCCATCGCGAAGGCGCGCAAGAAATCTGTCGACGAAATGAAAGGCCTGATCGACAACGCGCCCTACAGCGCGGCGCAAGCCAAAGACGCGGGACTTATCGACGGAGCGTTGTACCGCGACGAGGTCGACAAAGAGATGAAGAAGCGAATCGGCGTCGGCGAAAACGATCAAATGCACGTCGCGCGCGGTTCCGATTACAAACAGATTTCGCAGGAATCGCTGGGGTTGAATAAAGGCGACCGGATCGCGGTGGTCTACGCCTCCGGCGACATCGTTTCCGGCCGATCGACCTTTGGGTCCAGTGGTGAAGAGACGATTGGATCAGAGTCACTGGTCAAGGCGATCAACGAAGCGCGTGATGACAAGGGCATCAAAGCCATCGTCCTGCGCATCGACAGTCCGGGCGGTTCCGGCCTCGCTTCCGACATCATCTGGCGCGCCATCGAAGCGGCGAAGGCCAAGAAGCCCATCGTCGTTTCGATGAGCGACGTGGCCGCATCCGGCGGTTATTACATCGCCTGCAACGCAAACAAGATCGTCGCGGAGCCATCCACGATCACCGGCTCGATCGGCGTGGTGGGCGGCAAGCCGGTCATCAAAGGCTTCTACGATTGGATCGGCGTCAGCAATGAATACGTGATGCGCGGCAAGAACGCCGGCATGTTTCGCGAGACGGAAAAATTCAACGATGCCGAGCGGGCGAAGTTTGAAGAGTTTCTCCGCAACACCTACGAAGACTTCATCGGCAAAGTCGGAAAAGGCCGCAACAAGGACAAGGCTTACATTGACTCGATCGGCCAGGGCCGCGTTTGGACCGGCGCGCAGGGCAAAGAAAAAGGGCTGGTCGATGAATACGGCGGCCTGGACAAGGCGATTGAAATCGCGAAGCAACTCGCGAACATTCCGGCGGACAAAAGTATTCAGCGCGTGATCTTGCCGCAGCCGCCGACTTTCTTCGAGCAGTTGATGAGCGCGAACGACGATGACGCCGGCGCCGACGCGCAAGCAAGGCAAGAGGCATCGTTGCTCAAGGCCCTGCCTGAAGATGTGCGCGAGGGATTTCGCTATGTGCAGATGATGGATCGATCTGCCAGGGGCGAGCCGGTTTATATGATGCCTTTCAAATTGCGAATTAAGTAGGAGCGCACGCAGGAGCGCACGCATCCCTGCGTGCGGACCGCGGGCATCCTGCCCGCTTCTTCAAAACGACGGCCGTCAGGGATGACGGCGAACCGCAGGCAGGATGCCTGCGCTCCAAGATGCGAATCCTTTTGGTCGAAGATGAGCCACGTATGGCAAATGTCATCGCCAGGGGATTGCGCGAGCAAAGCTACGCGGTCGACATCGCCGAAGACGGCGAAGCCGCGCTCTACCAGGCCTCGATCAACGACTACGATTTGATTGCGTTGGATGTGCTGCTGCCGAAGCGTGACGGTTTCGAAGTCTGTCGCGAGTTGCGCGCGCGCGGCGATTCAACTCCGATTCTGATGCTGACCGCGCGGGCCACCGTCGACGATCGGGTCACCGGATTCGACGCGGGCGCCGACGATTACCTGACCAAACCTTTTTCGTTTCGCGAACTGTTGGCCCGCGTCCGTGCCCTGCTGCGTCGCGAATCGCAGATTCGCCCGGACATTTTTCAACTCGACGATCTGATAGTCGATTCGGCCAGTCATCGGGTGACGCGCGCGTCGCGCGAGATTGAACTGACTGCCAAAGAGTACGCGCTGCTGGAATTTCTGGCGCGCCGCGCCGGCCAACTGGTCTCGCGCAGCGACATCGCCGCGCATGTCTGGGACGATTCGTTCGATCCTTTCTCAAATACGATCGAGGTGTACATGAACCGGCTGCGCAAGAAGATCGATGACGAGCATGCGGTGAAACTGCTGCACACGCGCCGCGGTGAAGGCTACATCCTCGAGTCCCGCAACTAAATTTCCACGGCTTATTAATCGTTCATTAAGGTTGGGCTGCGTATACTCCCCATCCCGCTGTGTCAGAAGCCCGACCGTCAGGGAGGGCACGTCGCGAAGGTTGCCCTCCTTTACGGTGGGGCTTCTGACACGCCTTTCGTTGATGCGCCACTCTCGTTCTAAACAAGTCGCTCTACGACTCGGCCATTGTTTATTGATAAATCTGATTTGCGCTGTCGTCATCACGAGTGCCCAAACGCCTTCGCCATCGCCCACACCACAGACAACGATCAGTTCATCCGCGCCAACCGCGGCTCCGCTCATGCTTGACGAAGCGCTGCGACTCGCGAACGTGCAGGCGTCGACGTATCAAAGCGCGATCCTGAACGAACGCATCGCGGCCGAAGACGTGAAGCAGGCACAAGCGGCATTCAAGCCGAAAGTCAGCGCGCCGCTCGAGTACATCTACACGTCGCCCGCGATCGGCCTCGCGCCGGGCGAGCCACGGACGCAGAGTTTCATCGCGAACAACGCAATCAGCGAGTACCTGGCAATGGGCAGCGTGTCCGGCGATCTCGACGTCGCGGGAAAGTTACGCGCGACGCTGCGGAAGAACCAAGCGCTGTTGGCGGCCGCGCACGCCGGCACTGAGGTAGCGAAACGCGCGTTGGCCCAGGCGGTGATCGAAGCTTATTACGGTCTCGCGCTGGCCATCGCGCAGCACCGCGCCGCTGAAGGAAATTTAGCGGCCGCCGAAGAATTCGAACACATCACGGCCTTACTCCTGAGTGGCGGCGAGGTTGCCCAGGTCGATCTGACGCGCGCGCAATTGCAGACGATCGAGCGGCGCAACGAACTGGAAAGCGCGCGCGTGAACGAGGACGTCGCGGGCAGCTCGCTGCGGGTGCTGATCGGCTACGACTTTGAACGACCGATCATGACGACAGAATTGGCGCTGCCGCTGCCGGCTGATTCTGACTATCAGCAATTCAAAGCCGATGAGGTGACCCACCGCCCCGAGTTCACGCAGTTGGAACAACAGCTGCGGGCGGCGCGACAGGAAATCAAAATTGCCCGAGCCGATCGGCTGCCGGCGCTGACCTATTCGATCAATGGTGGATTCGATACCGATTCACTGCACGGTCCGCGACTGAAAGAGCATTCCGGAATGTCAGCGCAGGTGGGATTGACGATTCCAATTTTTGATTGGGGCGCGACCCGCAGCCGTGAACGGCAAGCAAGTCTGCGTGTGCAGGTGGCGGAGAATGAACGCACGGTCGCGACGAGAGGATTTGCGCAACAGTTCTATGCCGCACGCGCGCAAGCCACCAGCGCAGCCGCACGCGTGACGTTGGCACGCGAAGGCGTAACCAAGGCGCAGGACAACCTGACTGCCTCGATCGCGCGCTATCGCGCAGGCGAGGCACAGATCGTCGAAGTCACCGACGCGCAAACGACGCTCGTAACGCAACGCAGCGCGCTCTATCAGGCGATCTTCGATTATCAAATCGCGGTGTCGCGATTGCGTCAGGCGACCGGGCGTTAAGAATTTATCCGCAGATTACGCAGATTACACAGATTGGAAAGCAGAGAGTGGCTGGTGCAGGTTCTGATTAACGATTCTGGGTTTGTCGTTTTTGAATCACCGTAATCTGCGGACCATTTCCTGATCATGGAGAACACGCAAGCAACTCGACAGCGAAACGCGATTTTACTAATCGCGCTGATCGCCGTGATCGTTTTCGGCCTGACTGTTCTGATCATCTGGCGTTGGAAGAAATCGAAGCCCGAAACCGAGGCCGAGGTCACTCCCGTCGTCAGCGTCAAAGTCGCGAAAGCTGAGAAAGCCAGCATCGCTGCGCGGGTGGTTGCCGTCGGCACGATTTGGCCGCGCGAGAAAGCCGACGTCGGCGCGAAGGTCAGCGCCCAGATCAAAAAGATGGCGCAGCTCAAGAATAAGGTGGTGCGCGCGGGCGAGGTCATCGCGGTGCTCGAGTCACGCGACCTGCAAGCGCAACGCGCGGAAGCCGTGGCCGCTTTGAATGAAGCGCGCGCGAACGAACGCAGCCTGGTCACCGGCACGATTCCCAAGACCAACGCCGAAGACCAGAAGGCGCTGAACGACGCGCGCGCGAAAGTGAATAACGCGCGCCGCCTTTATGAACGCCGTCGCACGTTGTATGCGCAAGGCGGTATCTCGCAGAAGGATGTCGAAGCGGCGCAACTCGATTTGACGACGGCGGAAGATGAGTTGCGTCTGGAAGAACAAACGGTATCGCTGCGTGGCCGCTCGTTGAATCCAAACGATCGCGCGCTGGCGGCCGCGAAGACGGCCGAGGCACAACAGCATCTCGCGACCCTTGATGCGCAGTTGAGCTACGCGACAATTCGCGCGCCGATCACGGGCATCGTGACGGATCAATATCAGTATGAGGGCGAATTTGCTTCCGCCGGCGGCAAGCTCGTTACGATTGCGGACACGAGTACAGTGATCGTCAAAGCGCCTTTCTCCGACACTGCGGCCGCGCAGTTGAAAGCCGGCGATGCGGCCAGCGTGGTGCCTACCGACACCTCGGCAGAAGAAATGAAGGGGCAGATCACGTTGCTCAGTCGCTCGAGCGACGCGACCAACCGCAGCGTTGAAGTTTGGGTGACCTTAGCGAATGGCGCGGGCAAACTGCGCGCGAACGGCGCCGCGCAGGTCACGATCATGGCCAATTCAAAAGACGACGCGATCGTGGTGCCGGCGTCGGCCGTGACACTCGAAGCCACCAACGCCGACGAAGGCACCGTGATGATCATCGACAAGCAAAGCGTCGCGCATGAAAAAAAGGTCACCGTCGGGGTCCGGTCCGGAGACAAGATCGAGATTGTCGAAGGGCTCGCGGAAGGAGATACAGTCGTGGTCGAAGGCAACTTTGCGCTGCCGGATGGAACGAAGGTCGAGATTGCGAAGGACGAAGAAGGCAAGGAAGGCGAGAAGGATGAGGATAAGAAGGATGAGAAGGGGAAGGATTAAGAGCATTGCAAAATGAAAATTGAAAAATGCAAATTGCAAATTGTGATTAGCGGCCGGTGTGCGTTTCTTGGACCGTTCGCCGCCTCAACGACGCAGCAAGAATCCTCAACCTCGCAATTTCAAATTTTCATTTTGCAATTTTCAATTTTCAATCGCCTCTTCTGTCCATGCGGCTAGCCACCATCGTCTCAAACCAATCGCGCGCGATTCTCGTCATCGTGACGCTGCTCTGTGCGGCTGGCCTCTACGCGGCGTTTCAACTTCCGGTTGCGATTCTTCCGCAGACTGACTTTCCTCGCATTGTCATCATCGCCGACAACGGTGAAGCGCCGGCGTCGCAAACCCTGGTCTCAGTCACGCGTCCCATCGAAGAAGCGATGAACGGAGTGCCCGGCATCGCGCGCATCAAATCAAAAACCGCGCGCGGTTCGTCCGAGATCAGTTTGTATTTCGATTGGAACGTCAACATCGTGCAGACGCTGCAGTTCGTGCAGGCGCGCATGTCGCAGCTGTCATCGACTTTGCCGCCGACGGCGCAAATTCGAAATGTCGAGCGATTGACCTTCGCCGTCTTTCCCGTCGCCGGCTACAGCTTGACGTCGGACAGACGCGATCCCGCGACGCTGCGTGACATCGCGACTTACATCATTCGCCCGCAGCTCGCGCGCCTGCCCGGGGTCGCGATCGTCGGCGTGGCCGGCGGCAAGTCTCGCGAGTTCCATGTCGTCATCGACGCGGACCGATTGGCCGCGCACAACGTTTCGGTGCAGCAGGTGACCGAAGCCATTAAGGCCTCGAACATCATCGAATCGCCCGGATTAATCGAAGAGAACCATCAGCTCGAACTCGCGCTCATCAGCGGCCAGGCGCAAAAGCCGGACGAACTCAACCAGATTGTCGTGGCCACCGTGAACAACGCGCCGGTGACCGTTGCCGATGTGGCGACCGTCACCGGCGGCGTCGAACCCGAATACACGATGGTCACCGCCGACGGGCATCCCGCGGCGCTGGTTAACGTCAATCGGCAGCCGGACGCGAACACCGTGGCGGTGGTTGATGAAGTTCGCCAGACGCTCGCTTCCATACGCGGACAGATTCCGAGCGACGTGCACGTGGCGGCTTACTACGATCAATCGCTGCTGGTGCGCGATTCGATCAGCTCAGTGCGCGACGCGATCATCATCGGCCTGCTGCTTTCGGTCGTGATCCTTTACGCCTTTCTGCGGAACTGGGGCACAACCTTCGTCGCGATTCTGGTGATTCCAGTAACGATTCTGGTGACCTTCCTGGCCATGTGGATGGCCCGCCTCAGTTTTGATCTGATGACGCTGGGCGGAGTCGCGGCCGCGATTGGACTGGTCATAGATGATGCGATTGTCGTCGTCGAGAATATCTATACGCACATGAAGCGGGGCCAGACGCGACGCGAAGCAGTACAGAGCGCCGTCTCGGAAATTACTGTCGCGATCATCGGCTCGACAATTACGCCGGTCGTCGTATTTTTGCCGCTGACGATTCTCAGCGGCGTGGTGGGAGTCTTCTTTCGATCGCTGGCGCTGACGATGACGGTCGCGTTGTTGACTTCGCTGGTGCTCGCGCTCGGCTTCACCCCGGTGCTCGCGGAGAGGTTTGTCCGGCCGAAGCGCCGCCGCACCGAATCGTCGCCAGCCCCGCATGAACCCACCGTGAACGAATTGGAGGAGGAAGCCGAGTCGGGAAGATTTCTGCGCGCGGTCATCGCTCGATACGAATGGGTTCTGTCGCACGCGCTGGATCATCGATGGGTGGTAATCGTGATTATCGCCGGTGTGTTGATTGGGTCATACGTTCTTTATCGATCGCTGGGCTCTGAGTTCCTGCCCGAATTCGACGAGAGTGCGTTCGTCCTCGACTACCTCGCGCCGGCGGGCGCTTCGCTGGCCGAAACAAATCGCATGCTCGAAGATGTCGAAGAGAAGTTGCGGAAGAATGTTGAGGTCGAAAGCTATTCGCGGCGCACCGGTCTCGAACTCGGACTGTTTGTGACTGAGCCGAACAGCGGCGACTTCGCAGTCAAGTTAAAGCCGGGACATAAGAAGAGCACAGAAGACGTTATCTCTGAGTTGCGCGAGGAGATTCAGGAAGCTCAGCCCGCCCTCGACGTCGAATTCGTCGGCATCGTTCCCGATGTGATTGGCGATCTCGAAGGCAGCCCGGAACCGATCGAGATCAAATTGTTCAGCGAAGACGCAGCCGCGCTTAACGCCAAAGCCGACGAGGTTGAAGCGGCCATCAAGAAGGTCAAAGGAGTCGTCGATACGAAGAACGGCGTGGTCGTCAGCGGCCCCGCCATTACTTTCAAGATCGATTCACAGAAGGCGTCCAGGTTCGGAGTCACGGCCGATGATGTGGCCAAAACCGCGGCGACGGCGATGACCGGCGACGAAGCTTCGTTCATCCTGCAGCAGGATCGCCTGGTTCGAGTGCGCGTCATTTTTCCAGCTGAGGTGCGGACCTCGCTCGATAAGGTGAAGGCCCTGCAGGTGCGTTCCTCGTCCGGTCAATTGTTTCGTATCGATCAGGTTGCTGATATCGAGTACGACAAAGGACAGACTGAAATCAATCGCGAAAATCTCAGGCAGAACGTTTCGATTACCGGTCGCCTGGAAGGCAAAGATTTAGGGACGGGAATCAGTCAGATAAAAACTGAACTCGCAAAAGATGTGAAGCTGCCGCCCGGCATGACAGTCGAGTACGGAGGAGTCTACCAACAACAGCAGTCGAGCTTTCGCGAGTTGATGATCTCATTGATCCTCGCGGTGCTGCTGGTTTTCATCACGCTGCTGATCGAGTTTCGCTCATTCGCGCATCCGATCGCTATCGTCAGTGGCGCGGTGCTGGCGCTGGCGGGCGTACTGCTCGCGCTGTTCATCACCGGGATGACGCTGAACGTCGTCTCGTTGATGGGCATGATCATGATCGTCGGCATCGTCGCAAAGAATGGAATCCTGATGCTCGACGCCGTGGAAGATCATCTGGCTGCCGGCGACACTTTGCGCGAAGCGCTGTTGCGATCAGGCCGGCGGCGTTTTCGTCCGGTGCTGATGACTTCACTCGCGGCGATGCTGGGCATGTTGCCTCTGGCACTGGCCTTCGGCGCCGGCTCTGAGTTGTTGCAGCCTTTGGCCATTGGCGTGATCGGTGGATTGACGATGGCGTTGCTGCTGTCGTTGGTGGTCACGCCGACGGTCTATGCGATGCTGCATCGGCGGCAGTCGTCGGTTGAAGCAAGCTGATCGTTTAGAGCCCGCACTTGTGCGGGCCATGGCCGGACAAGTCCGGCCTCTAAACGATCAGCTTACGCAGATGGTACTGACCCAATTCTACGAAAGAGAGGAGACAGATATGAAAGGCCTACTTGGCATTTCGGCATTCGCCGCGTTGCTGCTCTCGGCGTCGATGACCAACGCGCAGGAGGAGAAGAAGATCCGCCGAAATCAATTGCCGGCGGCGGTGGAAAAAACTGTGGCCACTGAATCTCAAGGCGCGACGATCAAAGGCTTTTCGCGCGAGGTCGAGAAAGGCAAGACCTACTACGAAGCGGAAATGTCGATCAACGGACGCGGCAAAGACATCCTGATGGACACTAAGGGCAACATCGTCGAGATCGAAGAGCAGGTCGACATGACCACACTGCCGCAGTCGGTTCAGGACGCGCTAACCAAGGCTGCGGGAACCGGCACGATTGAAATGATCGAGTCGCTGACGAAGAACGGCAAGCTGGTCGCTTATGAAGGTCACGTCAAACGCGGCAACAAGCGTTCAGAAATTCAGGTCGGGCCCAACGGCGAAAAGTTGAAGAAGCCTGAATAGGGAAAGTAACCAACCTGAGGAAGGCGTGTCAGAACCCGGAGCCGTAGCGACGGGATCACGAGACCCGCAAAGTTTGAAATGATCCGGTCGCTATGCCGACGAGTCGGCATTCTGACAAAGACTAAAGCGCCGTCAAGCCGGCGCACTCCAAAAGAAGGAAAGGGAACCCCAATGATTACTATCAAGACTGCATTAATCGCGATCTCGGCCGCCATGCTTTTCATGCAGAGCAGTTCGGGATACAAAGTCGTTAACCGTTATCCCGTCCCCGGCAACGGCGGCTGGGACTACATCACTATCGACAGCGCCGCGCGCCGTCTTTATGTGTCGCACGGCACTGAAGCAAATGTCGTAGACGCCGACAACGGCAAGTTAATCGGCACCATCCCAGATACGCCGCGCATTCACGGAATCGCCATCGCTTCCGAATTCAAGCACGGCTTTACCAGCAACGGCGGCGAGAACAAGGTTTCGATGTTCGATACCGACACGCTCAAGGTGATTAATAAGATCGACGTCGGCAAAGGGCCGGACGGCATCTACTACGACCCCGCGACGAAGCGCGTGTTCACGAACAATCACGGCTCGCAGGACGTCACTGCGATCGACGCGAAAACCGGGCAGGTGGTTGGCACGGTGAAAGCCGAAGGTGATGGAGAATCGGCGGTCGTCGCCGACGGGGTTGTCTATCTCAACCTCGAAGACACCAACGAGGTGATCGTATTCGATCCCAAGACTCTCGAAGTCAAGAAGCGTTTCCCCATCGGCGTCGCGAAAGGACCGACCGGTCTGGAGTACGATGCGAAGACCAAGCGTCTGTTCATCGGCTGCAATAATGAGCCGAAGATGGTGGTGATGGATTCAACCAACGGCAAGGTCATTACCAGCATGCCGATCGGCCGGGGGGTTGACTATGCCGGGTTCGACAGCCAGGCGAAGTTAATTTTCTTTTCGTGCGGTGAAGGTGTGCTGAATGTCTTTCATGAAAAGTCCGCGGATGAATACGAGGACATGGGGGCGGTCAAGACGCAACCGCGCGCCCGCACCATGGCGTTTGACAGCAAGACGAAGAAGATATTTCTTTCGACTGCTGAGTTTGTCGAGACACCACCGGCGACGCCGGGCGGCCGTCCCGGACGTACCGTCAAACCAGACACGTTCGTCATTTTGGTTGTCGGTAAGTAACGTTGGGCGCCCAGTGATAGAACACGGGCTTTGCGTTATGACGTCTAAATGGAGCGCAGGCATCCCTGCCCGCATGAGCGCGAAGCGCGAACAAGAAATCACGTGTTACGCGCGCTTTGCGGACAAGGATGTCCGCGCTCCGGCAGGGCGTCCAGAAACTCTTTGGGAAAGCCACTAAACAGGAGCATTAGTCAT
>DATANL010000183.1:0-4386 GCA_036266295.1 Pyrinomonadaceae bacterium
TTGATCGACAACTCGCGTTCGATGTCATCCTTCGAGGTGCCTTTTGGCTCGCGCGACCTGCTCTCCTGCGCGGGAAACAAATGCTTCGTGCAACGAATGGAAGCCGCCACGTCGTAGACCAGGTTTTTGTACTGGTCCCACTTATCAACTTCCGTCGAGCCGATTCGATACGCCATGATGTAATTACTCGGATCGCCGGTATCAAAAGTTTGATAAAGGACGAAGCCCCGGAACGGCCGGCCGCGCATATTCGCGCGCCAGAACCTGAGCGTATAACTGCCGACCGTTTGACTGTCGTCATCGAGATTAAAATCGCTGGCGCCGGCGCCTGACTCCATAATTGTTTGGATCGCGCGCTCGGGCGTGGCGGTGCCGTAGTAATCTCCGCCGTAACCTGAGGTGTTCTGGAGCGCGAAGATGCCGTACGAACTGCTCATGCTTTGATCCGGCGCGGCCAGGTCAGTGCCGATTCCAACTCGTTGTTCATTGCCGACGATGGTCCAGTCGGCCGGTGCGAACGCCGTGCAACTACTCCAGTTCTTGGCAACGGTCTCGAGGCCATGTCGGTCGACCGTCTGCACTCCACCGAATCCTGGGCCGCCCAATCCACCGCCCCGTCCGTTCTTATTGGCCGGCGTCATGGCGTAGAAGATGATACCGGCCACGCCGACAACGATGATCCCCAATACGAGCGCGACTGCGCAGCCTCCCAAAACCCACGGCAGGTAGTTTGTTTGTTTCGGCGCTGGCGGTTGATTAAGCGGCGCGGCCATAGCTCACTTCTTCATTAGTTCCAGCACCGCGGTAGTCATAGCTTTGACGCCGGTGCGCAGGGTTGGTTCCGGTAAAGGCTCAAACAAACTTGAATGCAATGACGGGAGCGGCTTTCCCGATTTCCGGCTGGCGGCGATCTTCTCGGGAGCCATCGCGCCCAGCCAGAAGTAAAACGATGGAATCTGATGATCCAGATTCAGCACACCGAAGTCTTCGCTGGCCATCAACGGGTTTGACTTAATTACGTTCGCCGGCCCAATCGCTTTGCCGATAGCATTCGCGAGTTTTTCCGAGAGCTGCGGATCGTTGTATAGCGACGGCGCGTTCTCGCTTTCGATGATTTTCATGATCGGCGCGCGATCGTCCGGCAGGCCGGCAGCCGCTGCCACGCCCTTCGCGATGCGTTCGATCGAGGCAAGGATCCTTTGTCGCACCTCTTCCTTGTAGGTCCTGATTGTTAGTTGCAGCAGCACTTCATCGGGAATGATGTTGCGCTTGGCGCCGCCGTGAATTGTTCCAACCGTCACGACCGCGGGATCGAGTGGTGAATTCTCACGGCTGATGATCGTCTGCAGCGCCAGCACTGTTTGCGCGGCAATGACCACCGGGTCCTTTGTTGCCTCAGGTTTTGAGCCGTGCCCGCCTAAACCACGAATCGTTAAATCAACCGACGTGGAGCTGGCCATCGCATAACCGGGAACGTAAGATACTTGTCCCGCTTCATAGTCGGCACTGTCATGTAACCCCACGACGAAATCCGGTTTGGGAAATCGTGTGTACAAACCATCGGCGAGCATGGCCCTCGCACCGTCGACCGTTTCTTCCGCGGGCTGTCCGATTAGCACCAGCGTCCCGTGCCATTGATCTTTCAGCGCGGCCAGCACCTTCGCCGTGCCGATCAGGCTCGTAATGTGAACGTCGTGTCCGCACGCGTGCATCACGCTGACTTCCTGACCTGAATCGTTTTTTGCCTTGACCTTACTTGCGTAAGGCACGTCGTTCCTTTCTTCCACCGGCAACGCGTCGATGTCGGCGCGCACGAGCACGGTTGGCCCGGCGCCGTTTTTCATGATGGCGACGACGCCGTAACCGGTGAACTGGGGCCGGTCATACTTGCCGACGCGCTCGGTCACGGTGTAGCCGAACGAACGAAGCTGCGCGGCGAGGAACGTCGAAGTCTTCTCTTCGTAATGCGAGAGTTCGGGCGCCGCGTGCAACATCTTGTAAGTGCTGACGAGTTGCGCAATTTCACGTTCGATCAGCGCATCAACCGAGGACTGTGCACGCACGCCGAGGCAAAGTGGAATCGCGATCAGAATGACAATCAGGACTAATCTTTTCATGGTTTTCAGGACGGCGAACTCTGGTTTGGCGCGGTCAAGATATCGCACTCGTCCGTCTTGAACAAGCTGGTTGGCGGGATGAAATCAAACTGCCGGGTAAGGCGGTTCGAGCGTGGCCGCGCCGAGTCGCGGTGCAGCCAGCAGCAAACCGATGATGGTCTTGGCGTCTTCAATTTCGCCGTCGCTGATCATCTGCAGCGCGCGGTCGATCGGCAGCCTGACAATCTCGATCAACTCATCATCCTCGAGCTTTTGCGCGGTAGGCACTAAATCAGTGGCGAGATATATCCACATCTTTTCTTCGCAGAAACCGGGTGAGACGAAAAACTCCGCGAGCTTCTCCAGGCGGCCGGCAACCATTCCCAACTCTTCTTCGAGTTCACGCGCCGCGCCCACCTCGGGACGTTCACGATCGTTGAGCGTCCCCGCAGGCAATTCCAAAAGATACTTGACCGCCGGATGCCGGTACTGCCGCACGAAACCAATCGTTTCGTCGTCGAACGCCGGCAGGATGACAGCGCTGCCCGGATGGTGGACGACTTCCCGAATGTAGGTGCGGTCAGCTTCGCGCACCGTATCGACGGTGACGTCAAAGACGCGACCGCTGAATACTTTTTTTGAATCGATGAATTCAGGAGCTTGCGATTCCGACATGAGGCGAACAGTTTAATGTGAAAGCAACGCATTCGGAAACCCGACCGTCAGGGAGGGTGCCTTCCTTCCGGTTAGCCCTCGCACCCTCCCTCACGGTCGGGTTTCTGCAAGAGTCTTTGCGCCTCGCCGATGAGATGCAACGAGCCCGTCACACAGACGACGCCCTTGCCGGTGCTGATTTCGCGCGCGTGTCGTAAAGCTGCAGAGACGTTTGATGTTCGCACGATGTCCGAATTCGAAAGTCCGTCCGGCAGCGCCGCCACCAACTCATCGATCGAAGCGGCGCGTGGATTATCGAGCGTCGTCAGGATCACTTGAGCCGCAGACGGAAACAACGTCGCCGTCATTTCGCTGAGCGCTTTATCGCGCATCGCGCCAAAGATCATCACCACCGGCTCGTCAATGAATTCGTCAAGGTAGGCGCGCAATGCTTTCGCCGCGGCGGGATTATGCGCACCATCGAAAAGAAATTGCGGCGGGCCGGGCCAAAGCTCCAGCCGTCCGGGATGAGTTGCCGTTTCGATTCCCTGAATCATTGCGGCGCGTGAGATACCCAGTCCCTGTTCCTGCAACGCTTCAGCCGCAGCGATGGCCACCGCCGCGTTGTCCACCTGATGAAGTCCGCGTAGCGCCAGTGTCATCTCATCGTATTTCGCCGAGCCGGTCGTGAACGAAACCACAGCCCGGCCGTCGTCCGTGGTTCGCAAAAGCTCGCCGGAGCAAACGGCCGGCAATTCGCCGCGCGGTCCGACGAGCCTTGGCCGCACACCAACTGCTTTACATCTGCGGTTAATTACATCGAAGGCTTCTTTTTTCTGCGGCGCAACGATCGCAGTGACTCCCGGTTGAATGATGGCAGCTTTTTCCGCTGCGATTTCCGTCAACGAGTGACCCAGGTACTCCTGGTGGTCCATGTCGATGGAAGTGATCGCGACCACGCTGGCGCGCGCGGCGGTCGTCGAATCAAGCCGGCCCCCGAGACCGGTTTCAAGAATTGCAAGTTCGACGCGGGCGCGCGCGAAAGCAAGCAATGCGCTCGCCGTCACCTGTTCGAAGAACGTCGGCAACGTCTGCAACTCGCCGCGCGCGACCAATTCTTCGGCGACTATTTTGACTTCGCCTGTCAGTCGCGCAAATTGACTCTCAGTAATCGGGGCTCCAGCAACATTGATTCTTTCCGTGATTGAGATCAAATGCGGTGAAGTGAAAAGGCCCGTATGAATTCGCGCGGCGCGGCAGACTGAAGCGAGAAACGCCGCTGTCGACCCTTTGCCGTTGGTCCCGGCGATCTGAACTGAGCGATAACTGCGTTCCGGGTTTCCCAGCGCGGCTAAAAGTGTTTCAGTATTCCGGAGGCCGAGTTTGATGGTGAGAGTTTCGTGGCCGAGACTGAGGAGATAAGCGAGTGCGTCGTCGAACTGCATGTTTCGAGTTTCAGGTTTCAAGTCTGTGGGCCGGCAACCTCAAACTTGAAACTTGAAACTTGAGACCTCTCGCTGATGCTGGGGTTCATCATGAAGCCGAGCGATTTGATCAGAAAGGGTCGTATCTCGCGGCGGTCAATGACCGCGTCAATCATCCCGTGGTCCAGCAGAAACTCGGAACGCTGAAAGCC
>DATANL010000184.1:0-1939 GCA_036266295.1 Pyrinomonadaceae bacterium
GCTGTCGCCGCTGCCTTGCTGCCGGGTGTTTCGATCGCGCAGGATGTGCGGACCGAGGGTTATCTGACTGATACCACGGGCAGGATCGTCATGAGCGGAACGAATCTGTGCTGGCGCCACCGTGACATGGACATGCCGTCCGCAACGGGGCCGTGCGAAATGAAAGCGCCTGTCGCGATAATTCCCGCAGCGGCGCCGATTATCGTTGCCGCCAAGCCCGCAGCGCCGGTCGCCAAAGTCGCGCAGAAGCCTGCGCCGCAAAAGATCAGCTTCTCCGGCGATGCGCTGTTCGCCTTCGACAAATCAGTGTTGAAACCGGAAGGCAGAGTCTTGCTCGACGGCCTCGTAAAGCAGCTCTCCGGCGCCACGTATGACAACATCCAGGCGACCGGCCACACGGATCGCTTCGGCAGCCATGCGTACAACCAGAAGCTCTCCGAGCGCCGCGCTAACGCGGTGAAAGATTATCTGGCCAGCAAAGACGTCATGGCGAGCCGCATCGATGCACAGGGCAAAGGCGAAACGCAGCCCGTGACCAAAGCGGGAGATTGCCTGGGTGCGAAAAGCGCCAAAGTCGTCGCCTGCCTGCAGCCTGACCGTCGCGTCGACATCGAAATGACGGGCGCCAAGACTGTCACTGGTTCACTGTAAGCGTGAGTCCCGCCGGGTCACCACTCGGCGGTAATCCTGCGAACGCTCAAAGGACAAGCTTCCATGCAAACCAATCTCAACAGGCGTAATCCGGCCGCCGGTGCAGGCGTTGCAATGGCAACTTTCGACTGGCTGCGCGCCAAAGTCGATCGGTTAACTACAGGACGTCGAAATTTTGTTGATGGCCGTCGCTCAACGAGCTTCGATCATTCGTGGCAATCCTTGAACGCCGCTGTCGCGTTCGGTGCGCTGGCATAAACCGCGTCCTTCGCTGCTCTCTCATTAGCATCTGCGTTCCGCGATCGATCGTGAACGTGCAACGCCGACGGCATTTTTTTCTCAAATCTAGCTGGCGACATCGCAACCTGCAGCAAGATTTTGAAAGCGGCAGAAATGAAAGCCGACTAAACCAACACAATGATTGAAGGTTGAGAACTCCGCATCCGATCAATGCGTCAAATTAAGGGCGCTCATATCAGACTGCCGCTTGCAGGCCAGCCGCAGTGGACATCTGCAATATTCGCTATTCTTCGACAATCGGGAGCTGAACAATAAATTCTGCACCGGTATTTGGACCGTCACTAAGCGCTCGAACGGTTCCGCCATGCAGTTGCACGATGTGTTTCACAAGCGCCAGGCCAATGCCAAGACCGCCCTTAGTTTGAGCATCCGGCTCTACCTGTGTGTAGGGATCGAAAATTGTTGAAAGCGAATCCTGAAGGATACCGACACCGGTGTCTTTAATGCTGATAGTGACATTCGTTTCGATTCGCTCGGCTGAGAGACGGATTAGCCCGCCCACAGGCGTAAATTTCGCGGCGTTATCCAATAAATTAGCGAAGACCTCAATCAATCGCGTGAAGTCGCCATTAACGAGGACGGCGGACGAGGGAAGTGTGGCCGTAAATATGCGCCCCTGGTTCTCGATCAGCGGACGATTGGCGTCAACCGCTGCAGACAGCACTTTGTTCAAATTGATGCGTGCTTTCTCTATCCGCAGCTTTCCGTTAGCAATTCGATTCACATCCAGTAAATCGCTTGCCAGTCGATTGAGCTGGGCAAGTTGCCGTTCCATCACTTCTTGAGCAGCGGCACGCAATTCGGGATCGTCCGTCTGCCCATTCAGAAGAATGCAATTGTTTAACGCCGAGAGCGGGTTTCGGAGTTCGTGGGCGAGGATGCCAAAGAAATTTTCTTTCGCGCGGTTAGCCTCCCGCAATTTCTGTTGCATGTTCTTATATTTGCTGATGTCAACAAACGCGCCGACTGCCCCGCGAGACGCGCCCCC
>DATANL010000185.1:0-3950 GCA_036266295.1 Pyrinomonadaceae bacterium
TATTACGCGCCGAACAACGCCACGCTGACGGTGGTCGGCGATTTCAAGACACCGGCAGCGCTGGCTCTGGTAAAGAGAATGTTTGAATCGATTCCGCGTCAACCAGATCCGCCTGCGTTTGATCCGACCGAACCAGAACAAAAAGCGGAACGCCGCTCTTCCGTCGACGACCTGTTGGCGCGCGCGTACCGGGTGGCGATTGCGTACAAGACCGTGGCCGGCAACACGCCGGACTTCTACGCGCTGCAGGTGTTGGGGAGTGTGCTGGGCGGCGGCGGGAGTTCGCGCCTGAACCAAAAATTGACGCGCGACCGCCAATTGGTAACCAACGCGAACGGGGCCGCGCGTGAAACCCGCGGCGTGGGCGGCTTCTACATCACTGCCACCCCGCGACGCGGCGTAGACACGAAAGATGTCGAGGCCGCTATCTACGAAGAAGTGGCTCGCCTGCAAAAGGAGCCGATTGCCGATTGGGAATTGCAAAAAGCCAAGAGCAATGCGCGCCGCTCCTACATCACGGCCTTGCAGAGTTCGCTCGGTCGCGCCAACACGATTGGCCAGTTCGCGGTTTATTACAACGATCCAAATCTCATCAATACCCGGATCGATAAGGTAATGGCCGTGACGAAGGAAGACGTAATGCGCGTCGCGAACAAGTATCTGGTGCCGACCAATCGCACCGTCGTTATCACGGTCCCGAAAGCCGGTGGCGGCAGCTTCGGAGGACAATAAGGAACGCCGCAGCCGCGCGCGGTCCGTGAGCATGCCGGCTCGCAAACGGAGATTCATCATGACCAGGATTCTAAAAACCATACTCGCAATCATTTCGATCACAACCTTTGCTGCCGCCGTTTCTGCGCAGGAAAGCGCCGGCCAAAATCCGACCAGCACCAAAGGCGCCGTGATCAAAGGAAAAGCACCCGTCAATAAACAGTTGCTGCAAGTGAAGCAGCCTGCTGCTCAGGAAGCCACCTTGAAGAACGGACTACACGTCGTTTTGCTCGAAAGCAATCATCGACTGCCAATCTTTTCAATGGAAATGGTGATTAATAGCGGCGGCCTTTCCGATCCTGCGGACATGCGCGGGCTGGCAAACATGACCGCATTCCTGATGCGTGATGGGACCGCCAAACACACCAGCCGCGAAATCTCGGAAGCGCTCGACACCATTGGCGCGAACTTCAACGCAAACACGGGTGTGTCGTCCTTCACGACGAATATCACTGCGGGTGGACTGACTGACAACCTCGATCAGATTCTCGATCTGTATTCGGAGATCATTCTGACGCCCACGTATCCGACGGCAGAAGTCGATCGCTATAAATCGCGAACTATCGATTCGATGCCGCAGCTGCGCGGCAATCCGACCCTCCTCGCGCAGGAGCGCCTGTATCAGGCGATTTATCAGAGTCATCCAGCGTCGTTGGTGCTCGCCCCGGCGGATGCGATCAGGAAGATCACCGCGGCTGATTTGATGAAGTTCCATGATGCGAATTACTTCCCGAACAACGCGACGCTCTATATTGCCGGTGACGTAACGCTCAAAGAAATGCTGCCGAAGCTCGAAAAGGTTTTCGGCGAATGGAAAGCGGGGGCGGTGAAGCAACCCACGCTGCCCGCCATACCGACGCAATCTGAGACCAAAATCCATTTGATTAACCGGCCCGGCTCAGTGCAGACCGTGTTTCTCATCGGCAGCTTGTCGCTGGAACGCACCAGCCCAGACTATGTGGCGATGCAGATAATGAATCGCATCCTGGGCGTCGGCCCGCCGTCGCGCCTGTTCCTGAACATTCGCGAAGACAAGGGCTACACCTATTCGGTCGGCAGCAATTTTACCTCGTGGCGGTATCCCGGTTTGTTCATTGCACAGTCGCCGGTGCGCACTGAAGTAACCGAAGGAACGATTCGCGAATTCATAAACGAATTCAAACGGATTCGGGATGAGAAAGTCACCGCCGTCGAACTCGAAAACGCCAAGCGCTCAATCATCGGCAGGTTTGCCCTGGATCTCGAGAACCCGACGGGCCGACTCGGCAACATCATCACGCAGAAGACCTACGGCTTTCCCGCGAATTACTGGGACACCTACCCGCAGAAGGTGAACGCCATTACGGCCGAAGAGGTGCAACGGGTCGCGAGAAAATACATCGACATCAATCACCTGCAAATCGTCGCCGTCGGCGACGCGTCCAAGACGCGCGACGTGCTGGCCAAGTTTGGCACCGTGCAGGAATACGATGGCGAAGGCAAGCCGGTGCGGACCGCATCGACCGGCGGACAGAACTAACTCAAATCTTTTAACGGCGAAGGCCTTGCTGCGATTTTCGGCTCGAATTTCGCAAGACAGATCCAAAGCGCCGTCAAGCCGGCGCGCTTCAAATCGCGAGCTCATGAAAGAGTCGCTATGAGAATTCTATGCTGTGCACTGATGCTGTTTCTGTTTGCAGTCTGCGCTGCGGCACAGACTCCCGCCTGGCCTGACGTGACGGTGCTGGAAAACAAATGGCGGGTCGAAGTGCGGAATCCTGCCGCCGAAAAAGATCCATTCAGCGCTAACGATCGGCGGCTGCACGAAGAGCAGGCCCAGAAACAGGCGGCGATCGAGAGCGACAACCGAGTCAAGCAGGGCGAGACTGCCCTGCCACCGCTCGTGACTCAGCCCGCGGCCGAAGCCGGCAACCGCAAGATCTCGGTCTCTTACGTTTACGAGCTGAAGGTCAAAAACACCGGCCCCAAAGAGATTCGCATGCTTATTTGGGAGTATCTGTTTTTCGAGCCGGGCACAACCGACGAAGTGGGCCGGCGTCGCTTCGTCAATCAAGTAAGCATCAAGCCCGGCGCCACTAAAACCATAGTCTTATCGTCGCCCAAATCGCCGACCGGCACCGCCACGGTGAATGCATCGAAGGCCGGCAAGAAGCCGAGCGAGATGTACTCGGAACAAGTCGTGATCAAGAACATCGGCTACGCCGACGGCACCAACTGGCCGGTCCCGCGCTCCAGGTAGGATTCAAACCCACGCGCTCCGGACAACCAGTCTCGCCTCTCAGGGTGAAGGCGTCGGCGTGGGACTCGCACTGGCAGCGTTAAGTCCCGGCCCAATCTTATCCTCCAGCCCATCGAGCGTCCCGTTCACTTTCTTGTAGACATTTTCGATCACCGAGCGCCGGGCCTGATCGGGTGGACCATTGACGTACGACTTGATGTAGTAGAGCAGCGCCTGATCGCTCTTGCCGTTCGCTTCCAAAGCGGCGCCGAGATGCCACATCGATGAACGCCAGAGCGGCGTGCCTTCGGTCGACGTGGTGACGGCGCGGCGCAGGCGCACGACGGCGTCGGAAAATTTGTCGAGATTGAAGAGCGCGATGCCCGCAAGGTCTTCGATTCTTCCGCGCAGTAAACCTGAGAGCGCGGCGCGCGGCGCATTGGGCACATCGACCGTGCCCCCTTGTTGCAGCGCGCGCGCGCGCACGTCGGCCAGTTCTTCGACTTGCACAGCGAGTGTGGCCAGCGGGACGTTGAGCGCGGCTTCGACACCGGTGCTTGCTTGATCCATTAATTCAACGACGGTCGAAAGCGCCACTCCTTTTTTGACGAATTTGCCGGCCACATAGACGGCCCGGTAAGTGCGCATCGCATCGTCACCCTTGACGAACTCACGCGCCAGCGCGACCAGGTTGTCTTCATTGGGCGCTGCCTGATCCAAAGCTGCGTTGAAAGCCAGCAAGGCCTTCATGATTCTGGCGTTGGCTTCCGTGTCCGCAGAAGTCGCCTGGAATATTACGGCGCGTCGTTCAGGCGCCAGCAATGCCGTGAAGCTCGCGGCATGTGCATCGATACGGCCCGCCAGCTTTGTCTGAATCTCGCCGTCCTTCAATGAAAACGATCGCGCCAGTTGGGCGACTGCTTCGTCATACAAACCGACCGAGGCAAGCACGGTGGCGAGT
>DATANL010000186.1:0-10478 GCA_036266295.1 Pyrinomonadaceae bacterium
CGACACGTGTGACTTTCACGCCCCACTTGTCTGTTGCTTCGTCGAGAATTATGCGCAACTTCGCGTTGATTTGATCGCGCTGAGACAAAGTATGGTCAAGATCCATGTCGCCCATCACCGCGCGCATACCGGTGATCGTCAACTGCACGATGCCGCCAATCAGGTCGTTCATTTCGTAGACCGCTTTCACCGGATCGGTGATCTGCCAATAGACGACCGAGTCAACGTGAATCGTGACGTTGTCGCGCGTGATCACCGGCTGTGGCGGCAGGTCGATGTACTGTTCGCGTAAATCGATCGAACTAACGGCGCCCCGATTGTTCGTCCAATAAACCGAGCGCGGCTTGTCGAGAAACGGCACCAGGATGTTCAGTCCGCTGGCGGCCACGCGGTTGAATCGCCCCAGTCGCTCGATCAACATCACGGTCGCTTGCGGCACAATCTTGATCGTCTTGGCCGCAATCACGAGCAGCACGATACCGAGAAAGAACAGAAAAAAGATCGTGAGAAACGCAGGTAGCACCGCTTCAGATTGCAGCAGAAACAGATTGGCGAATGGCATTGTGACCTCCGAGGCTAGTCGTGATTGGCGTGCAGACTATAACGAAACGCGCAGGTTTCGACAATTAGAATCCAGCCGCGCGTTCAATAACCGCGGCCGCAGCGAGCACCCCGGCCTCCTGGAATGGCCGCCCGATGATTTGAACTCCAATCGGCAGCCCTGCAGAGGTACGCGCAATCGGAACGACGACCGCAGGCAGGCCGAAAACATTTACTGTTTGAGAATAGCTACACGAGCGAAAGACGCTGATCGATTCTCCGTTGGCGTCAACGCGGCTCGCGCCGTGCCTGAAGGCCGGAGTCGCGCTGACCGGCGAGATGATTAAGGACGTGGTCATCATCCAGCGCAGCAGCTCTTCGCGTCGACGCTCACGCTCCATGATGGCTTTGGCAAGGGCTTCGGCGGTCTCTATTTTTTCCGCGATCGAGGTCTGACTGTTTGCTTCAAGGAAGGGTGACACGAGTGGGCCGGCGTGCTGCTCGCGGCCGCGGTAGACTTCGCGAATCTGTTCAGCGGCAGCCCGTGAGAACAACTCGATCCACAACCGTTGGCCGTCGGAAAAGCCGGGTGGTATTTCTTCACGAACGTCATTGCCGGCATCGTTTAGAATCTCGACAGCTTTGGCGAGGGCTTTGGCGACCTCTTGATTGACCGGCGAGATGCGATCGTCGATGTACCAGGCAATGCGGTTGCGCCGTGATGCTGCGTTAAGCAGGGACGTATCTTCTGATCTGTCGGCCATCGAAGAAAACAGCAACGTCAGATCGTCAATCTTCGTCGCCATCGGCCCGACGCATGCCGCCATGCTCAACGTTCCATTTGCGGAAGGTCTGTGGCCCGCCATCGGAATAGCGCCAGTCGTCGGTTTAAGTGCGGCAATGCCGCAGAAGTGCGCAGGCACACGAAGCGAACCGGAGAGATCGCTCCCGATGCCGGCAGGTGAAAGTTTCGCCGCGATTGCGGCAGCCTCGCCGCCGCTCGATCCTCCTGCCGTACAAGTAAGATCGTGAGGGTTGTTAGTCCTGCCGAAAATCGGATTATCCGTTTCATAAGGAATCGCCATCTCAGGCACATTGGTCTTGCCGAGAATTATTGCCCCGCCGGCCTTGAGGCGCGCGACGACCTCAGCATCCTCGTCGGGGACATGGTCAGCGAACAGTCTCGATCCATAAGTCGTGCGTATTCCTGCAGTATCGATCGTGTCCTTGATGGTGAGAGGAAGCCCGTGCAGAGGGCCGGTGGTCTTGCCGGTTCGTAACTCGAAGTCTTTCTCGCGCGCGCGGTCCAGAACATCCGGCGCCATCGTCACGATCGCGTTCAGCGCAGGATTTGTTCGTTCGATCCGTTGGAGGAATGCTTCGACAACTTCAACGCACGAGATGGTTCCCGCCGCGATTAGCCGTGTAATTTCGGCCGCGGAGTTTGAAGTTATTTCGTCCGCCACGATGTCAGGGACAAGTCGAATTAGACAATCAGCTTGACTGGCTGGCCCGAGATGAGTGATTGCCGCGCGCCGAAGATCACTCGCATTCCGGCAACGAGCTCCGCAAAAGGAATCGGCGCTTCCCCGCGAGTGCGGAACGCTTCAATCGTCTCGGAGACCTCGCGCGATTGACCTTTGTCTTGATTAGCGGCCTTCACGCGCGTGGGTCTGCCGCCTTTCACGATCTCCAACGATCGGAAATCATCCATTACCGCAGCGATGCCTCCACCGAACACCTGTAGGTGCTCCTTGGGAAAGGCGCTGTTGCCGACCGTGTTGTAGCAAAGCGTCCCCACTGACCCACCGTCGAACGAGATAACGATTGACAGGTTGTCATAATCTGAAACCTTCTGACTGTTCGCTCTGAGCGATTGTGCGTAGACGGTGCTCGGACGTTGGCCACAAACAAACTGCATCAGATCAATGAAGTGGCACATCTCACCAACCAGCATGCCGCCGCCTTCATCTGCTTCGTGCAGCCAGGTTGAGGTAGGTATGCTTCCGCTGTTCACGCGATAGATCATCTGCAAGGCCGACACAGAATCTAGCGCGTCCTTAAGTTTGATTATCATCGGCGCGAACCGTCGATTTAACCCGACCATCAAGCCCGTAGTTTTTTTCGCGTTCGCTTTTTGGTACGAATCGATCACCGCGTCGAGTTGCTCCTCGTTCACGACCAGCGGTTTCTCGACGAACACATGCTTACCGGCATTCAAGGCTTGCGTGGTGAATTCGGCGTGCGTGCTGTGACGCGTACCAATAAAGATCGCATCGATCATGGCGTCCTCGAGCAACGGTTGGATCTCGGTGGCACAATAACTGAAGCCGAACTTCTCGGCTTTTTGCCGGGCGTTTAGTCCCGTCGCCGAAGTCAGGCCGGTTAACTGGACGGCCGGATTACTCTTCAGATGCGGAAGCAAAAATACCGATGAATAGTTTCCCGCGCCTACAAACCCCACGCCCAGGCGATCAGACTTTTTATGCGAATTGGTCGCGGCCACACTTACAATCGGTTCCTGTTGCCGCTTCAGATCGTATTCGAGCAATATGCCGACATAGGGCTCTGTGGCCCCATAGATCATTTGATAAGCGTCCGGGGCTTTCTGGATGGAAAGCCGATGCGTGGTCAATGAATCGACGTCGAGAGCCCCTCGCGACATCAGTTCCAGTACCGATTCGATATTGCGCGCTTCGGTCCATCGCACATAGTCGTAAGGATAATCGAGACCGCCCTCTTCATAAGAGCGGTCATAACGTCCAGGTCCGTAGGACATCGAAATTCTGAGTTCTAATTCCTTCTTGTAATAAACGTCACGAGGAATGTTCAGTCCGACTGCGCCGACGACTACAATCCTGCCTTTGCGCCTGGTGATTTCTCCCGCGAGCTCCACCGGTTGATTACTCGAAGTCGCGGCCGTGATCAAAGTGAGATCTGCGCCCCGGCCGTTACTGAATCGATCAACCGCGCGATGCGGATCGTCTTCGCCAAGCACCACGCCTTCGTGTAAACCCAGGCGCATGCCAAGTTCTACTTTATCCCTGCTCAGATCCATGCCGAGCACTCGACACCCGTTCGCCTTCAGAATCTGAATCGCAATTAAACCGATTAACCCCAATCCGCTGACTACCACAATCTCGCTCAACTCGGGTTTTGCCAGACGGATGCCCTGCATCGCGATCGCCGAGACCGTTGTGTAAGCTGCCTGCTCAAATGAAACGTTTTCGGGAATGAGCGCGGTCAGATTTCGAGGAACAAAATTCATCTCGGCATGACTGGCGTACCCGGCGCCGGCGATGGCTACGCGATCTCCAATTTTGATGTCAGTAACGCCATCGCCCACACTCTCGACGACTCCCGCCGCGCTGTACCCGAGCGGCAGCGGCTTGTCCATTTTCGTCATCACGTTATGAAAGGTATTTACGAAACCCTGCGAACGGGCTTTCTGCAGAACCTGTCTTACGATATCCGGTCTTTCTCTGGCTTTGCCAATCAGGCTTTTCTTCGCCAGATCCATGATCATCTTTTCGGTGCCGGCACTGATAACCGAGGCGGCGGTGCGCACCAACAACCCGCCGCTCTGGAGCGCCGGCGGCGGCACTTCTTTCACTTCAAGTTGTCCATTTCTTACGTTTTGAATGACCTGTAGCATGCTCGTTTTCTTATTTGAACTCCTCGTTTCAAATCAATCCGATCGACAAGATTTACTGATTCCTGGTTGATTAATTTTGACCTGCGTTTCGTTGTGAGCTTTCTTCCAACGCTAACACATCAGGTGATATGCGTCACAAGGCCCTCGCTTGACACGTTATAAAGAGCGCCATTAGACTCGGCTTCTTCATTCACAAAAAGCATCAACGTTGCGTGGTCATTTCACACTAAGTTGCGCAACTTATCAACTGAGCTCTAATTAAGGATTGGAATCATGGGAAGCAGAAAAAAAATTACTGTTGTGGGAGCCGGAAACGTCGGCGCGACTGCCGCGCATTGGTTGGCTGCGAAAGAATTAGGCGATGTTGTTTTGGTCGATATCGTTGAAGGTGTGCCGCAAGGCAAAGCACTCGATCTGGCCGAGGCGGCGCCCATTGAAGGGTTCGACGTGCATCTGACCGGGGCCAATAGCTACGACGAAACTGCTAACTCTGACGTCGTCATCATCACGGCCGGCTTGCCGCGCAAACCGGGAATGAGCCGCGACGATTTGTTGCGCACGAATGCGGACATCGTGGGCAAGGTAGTCGACGAATGCGTGAAGCGATCGCCCGACTCGATCCTGATAATCGTCTCGAATCCACTCGATGCGATGTGCCAGGTGGCCCTGCGCCGGTCCGGTTTTCCGAAACATCGTGTCATCGGCATGGCCGGAGTGCTCGACTCGGCGCGCATGCGCTGCTTCCTCGCGGAAGCGCTGGACGTTTCCGTTGAAAACGTTACTGCCTTTGTGCTCGGCGGTCACGGAGACACGATGGTGCCGCTGCCGCGATATTCAACCTGTGCCGGCATACCGATCACCGAACTGTTGTCGCCCGAGCAGGTTGCTGCGATCGTTAAGCGGACCGCAAACGGTGGCGCTGAGATCGTGAACCTGCTAAAGACCGGATCGGCCTATTACGCGCCGTCCGCCGCAGCTGTTGAGATGACCGAATCGATCTTGAAGGACAAGAAGAAAATCCTACCCTGTGCCGCTTACCTCGAAGGCGAATACGGAGTCAACGGATTGTATGTGGGTGTTCCCTGTAAGTTGGGCGCGAAGGGCCTGGAACAGGTCATCGAAATCACTCTGACCGCCGAAGAACGAATCGCGCTGCAGAAAAGCGCGGCCTCAGTTCAGGAACTGGTTAACGTCCTGGGGATTTGATTATCGCGCGCGTCCTACAACTTGAGCCGCCCCGGGCGCTTCCGGTTCGGCTCTCTGGTTCACCAGACTAAGCAAGTAATTCGAATACGTCGTGCTGCCGAGTTCGTTCGCCAGGCGACGCAAATCGCCGGCGCTGATGTAGCCTTTATTGAACGCGATCTCTTCAGGTGATGCAATCATCAGTCCCTGGCGTTCTTCAATCGTCTGCACAAAGTTTGAAGCCTGCAACAGCGACTCATGCGTGCCCGCATCCAACCACGCGACCCCGCGTCCGATTGGTTCAACCTTTAGTTCGCCACTATCCAGATAAGACTTGTTCAAGTCTGTGATTTCCAGCTCTCCTCGCGCCGATGGTCTAAGCCTTCTGGCCCGCTCGACGACCGTGCCGTCGTAGAAATAAAGTCCCGGCACGGCATAGTTCGAGCGCGGCCGCACCGGCTTTTCCTCGATGCTCAAGGCGCGGCCTTGCTCGTCGAACTCAACCACGCCATATCTTTGCGCATCGCGGACGGCGTAAGCGAAGATGAGCGCGCCTTCGTCGAGTTTAGCGGCGGACTCCAGCTGATCAGACAACCCTGTTCCAAAGAAAATGTTGTCGCCCAGGATCAGACAAACCGGCTCGCGTCCAACAAACTCGCTGCCAACCAGAAACGCGTCAGCCAATCCCCGTGCTTCAGTCTGCTGGGCATAAGAGAACTTCATTCCCCATTTCGCGCCATCGCCCAGGAGCTTGCGGAACGACCCGGCATCTTCGGGTACGGTGATGATTAGAATGTCTCTGATTCCCCCCAGCATGAGGAGCGACAAGGGGTAATAGATCATCGGCTTGTTATAGACCGGCAGCAGCTGTTTGCTCGTGCTCACGGTCAATGGAAAGAGGCGCGAACCTTTTCCTCCAGCCAGAATGATCCCTTTCAAATCAATCCCCTTCCCGTAAGTACGAATCGCGATTGGATCGGGCTGGCGCGGACCGATCTCGGCGCCGATTGCGTTAAGGTGAGCTCCTTATTTTTTGAGCCAACCGAGGAGACCATGAAGCACGGTCTCACGATTTTCTTCATAAATTGCTCTGGTGAGCGGGATATTCATGGGACAGGCTTTCACACAGTTTTGCGCGTTACCGCAGTTAGTGATGCCGTCGTCACCCATGATGCCCTGCAGACGGTCGTCGCGATCCATGACGCCGCTGGGATGCATGTTGAAGAGCCGGACCTGCGCGATTGCCTGAGGTCCAATGTAGTGGTCCTCGTCATACTGCGGACACGCTTCGAGACAGCAACCGCAAGTCATGCAACGCGAATACGCATAACGTTCCATCACTTCGTCCTGGTCCATCCGCGGTCCGGGTCCGAGATCGTGAGTACCGTCCAGCTCAATCCAGGCGTGAACGCGCTTCAGGTGATCGAACATCTGCGAGCGATCGACCTGGAGGTCGCGGATGTTCGGGAACTTGGACATCGGTTCGAGCTTGATCGGCTTATCGAGATTATCGACCAGGGCGGAGCATGATTGCCGCGCCCGGCCATTGATGACCATCGTGCAGATTCCGCAGACCTGCTCGAGACAATTCATGTCCCACGATGGTGGCGTCGTCTTTTGACCCGACTTGGTGACGGGGTTTTTCCGGATCTCCATGAGGCAGGAAATCACGTTGAGATTCGGCCGATAAGGAATCTCGAAAACTTCCCAGTGCTGGGGCGCGTCCATCGACGGACGGCGTTTGATATGTATCTCGACAGTTTCAGGCATCTCGAAATTAACTGACCTTCACATCGCCGGCCGGACCGCTGAGATTCGCCGGCTTTTGCTGCATTTCGCTCCTGGGAATTTGCGGCGCGCCACTCTTCCCCGGCGCGGCCGTCTCTTTCTTCTCGTGCGAATAGTCGCGCTTACGGGGAGGAATCAACGAGATATCGACCGGCTCATAAGAAAAGACCGGACCTTCACCGGAATACTCAGCGATGGTGGTCTTCAACCAATTCGCGTCGTCGCGGTCCGGAAAGTCCGGTTTGTAGTGAGCGCCTCGTGATTCGTTACGATTGAGGGCGCCGAGCGTGATCACGCGTGCCAGATCCAACATGTTTCGCAGCTGCCGGGCATGCGGCAACGCCATGGTCGCCCACAGATTCGAATCGTTAATCGAGATTCGATCGTAGCGATCGATCAGTTCACGCAATTTGTCGTCAGTCTGCTGCAGTCGATCGTTGTAGCGAATCACGGTCACGTTGTCGGTCATGATTCGCCCCATCTCTTCATGCAGCACGTACTGGTTTTCGCCGCCGCTCTGCGCTATGAGTCTGTCGTTCAGTTCCTGCTGGCGTTTGGTTTCCTGTTCGAAAATGCGCGAACCGTTAGTGCCGTTACGTGGCACATTCTTAGCCCACTCGACGGCGGCCGGCGCTGCGATAAAGCCACCGTAAACACAACTCACCAGTGAATTCGCACCCAGACGATTGGCGCCGTGGATGGAGTAGTCGCATTCACCGGCAGCAAGTAGTCCCGAAATGTTCGTGCGCTGATCGAAGTCAACCCACATTCCACCCATCGAATAATGGACGCCGGGAAAAATCCTCATCGGTACATGGCGTGGGTCGTCGCCTACGAACATTTCATAGATTTCGAGAATGGCTCCGAGCTTCTTGTCGAGCGTCTCAGTTGGAATGTGAGTCAAATCAAGATAGACCTGGTTCTCGCCATTCACGCCCATTCCTTCGAGGCAAACCTGAAAGATTTCGCGCGTCGCAATATCGCGCGGCACCAGGTTACCGTACGCCGGATATTTCTCTTCCAGAAAATAGAGGCGTTCATTCTCGGGAATCGAGGAGGGTGAGCGCTTATCGCCGCGACTCTTAGGCACCCACACGCGTCCGCCCTCGCCGCGCGCCGATTCGCTCATCAAGCGAAGTTTGTCTTCGCCGGGAATCGAGGTCGGATGCACCTGAATAAACTCGCCGTTGCCGTACTTCGCTCCCTGTTGATAACAGGCGGCCACCGCGCTGCCGGTGCAGACCATCGAATTGGTTGACTTGCCAAAGATGAGTCCGGGTCCACCGCTCGCGACGATCACCGCATCGGCAGCAAAGGCCTTCAACTCGAGCGAACGCAGGTTCATCGCGACGAGCCCACGACACACCTGATGGTCGTCGAGCACCAGCGACATCATCTCCCAACCTTCGTACTTCTTTACCTTGCCGGCGACTTCAAACCTGCGAACTTGTTCATCGAGCGCGTAAAGAAGTTGCTGACCCGTAGAGGCGCCCGCGAAAGCAGTGCGGTGATGTTTGGTTCCGCCAAACCTGCGGAAATCAAGAAGGCCTTCGTTAGTTCGCGAAAACGGCACGCCCATCCGATCAAAGAGGTAGATGATCGCGGGGGCCATTTCGCACATCGCTTTCGCCGGCGGTTGATTCGCAAGAAAATCTCCACCGTAGACGGTGTCATCGAAATGCTCCCACTTCGAATCTCCTTCGCCCTTGGTATTGACCGCGCCGTTGATGCCGCCCTGCGCGCAAACCGAGTGAGAGCGCTTGACCGGCACGACCGAAAACAGATCAACTTCGTGGCCGGCTTCCGCGATCTTCATGGCGGCAGCCAAACCCGCCAGGCCGCCACCGACAATTGCTATTTTGATTCCAGCCATGCTTGCTGTTTACATGAACCGCCCGAGTAATCCACCCGGACGAATAAAGGCTACTGCAGCGTTGATTCCGACGGCCAAAAGGAACAAACCAAACGCGATGCACGCATATCCGGTAAGCCGTTGCGCGCGCTCGCCAATCGTTATGCCCCAGTCAACAAGGAATAGCCATATGCCGTTAGCCAGGTGCCAAACCGTGGCAGTGATGCCGACGACATAAACAATAAAGATCCAAACGTTGTGGAACTCGCGCGATACGATCTCGAAACTTTGTCCGGGATTGTGTGCGACTGAGACGGTGTTGAGTCCTGGGATTAGTCCGAAGCGGAAATTCAAAACGTGAAACGTGATGAAGAAGAACAGAACTATTCCCGTGACGCGCTGGATTGTGTAGAACCAGTTGCGCGCGTACGGATAGTACAAATTGTTCGGCCGTGCCTCGACCGTGATCACCAGACCATACACCGCATGATAAATCAGCGGAATAAAAATGCCGCAGATTTCAACGAACAAGATATAAGGAATAGATTGCAGGTCCGTGACCGCGCTGTTGAAATCGCCAGGCCCGGTCAACGCTTTCGAATTGGTATAAAAATGTTCGAGGAGAAATAGGCCGAGCGGCATTATGCCCGACAATTGGTGCAGCTTTCGGAGAACAAACGTTCTACTCAGGCGAATCGCCAACTCGCTACTCCTTTGCGGGACATACCAGTCACGGATTGAAACGTCGCGGGAATGAATTGATCGAGCGCAAAGAAAATTATAAATCGACTTAGGTAAAATGCAACCGCGACCGTCGGCAATTCAGCACTAAACCACCATTTCGTGACCGCTCGTCGCAGCGCCGCCGGCGAGTCGACGCAAACAACCCGTGGTTATCACCTGCCCATTCGCCGGGCCCGGCCGCTGGTAGGGACGACGGCAGCAAGCTCTCTCTATCATGCCGAGTTCCCGAATAGAGTGCGCTCAACGATCCCACAAATGACGTGTTCGATCGCCAGAAAGCACTCCTGAATGTGTTGAGTATTTGTACTCGGAACCACGATGGGATGGTCCACAGAATCTGCGAGCGCCCCGCCTTGTCCAAATAAACCAATGGTCTCAAGTCCCCTTGCACGGGCGGCCGTTACGGCTCTGGCCACATTCTTCGAGCTCCCGCTTGTACTAATCGCGATCAAAACATCGCCCGCAAGGCCAAGCGTTAGCACCTGCCGTTCAAAGACACCGTCGTAGCCAAGGTCATTTGCATACGAAGTAATAAACGAAGTGTCTGTCGTAAGGGATATGGCGGGAAGACCTGGACGGTTAACTTCAGATGATAGTCGGTTCATGAACTCGGCGGCCATGTGTTGAGCGTCGGCCGCACTGCCGCCGTTTCCACAAATCAAGGCCTTCCGATCAGTCCGAAAGCAGTTTATTAGCGAGTTTGCAGCGTTGAGG
>DATANL010000187.1:0-4034 GCA_036266295.1 Pyrinomonadaceae bacterium
TCCATTTACTGGCAATGCCTGTTTCCCGCAGACCGAAGTTCCACTGATGCGCATGGCTATCGAAGGCGCGCTGAAAAATTCTGGCCTGCGGAAACTCCGCCACAATCTCCGGCGTGCCATCGTCGCTGAAGCTGTCGACCACTACGATATCGCGGGCCCAGGTTAACTTCTCGAGCGTTCGCCGAAGGTTCGGAGATTCGTTCCGCGTCAGAATGAGTGGGGTGATCTGTTCGAGCATCAGCTCAGGATTCCTGCGCGTGTTCGAGAGTCGTTTGTCCGCTCAGGCGCGCGCGAATCAGTCTGCGATAGACCTCGCACATTTCTTCGGCGACGTCTGCCCATGCATATTCTCTCTGCATCCAGGCACGACCCTTCATGCCCATTTCCGCAAGTGGCATGGTCGCAGCGCGATCGATCCCCCGCGCCAGCTCAAGAGGTTCGTTATCAACCCAAAGTCCGCAGCCAATCTCTTCGATTCGTTTCCAGGGAATGCCCCGGCCGGCGATTACCGGAACTGCGCGGGCCATCGATTCGAGTACGACGGTACAGAATGCTTCCTTGAATGATGGCGCAATACATAAATCGGCGGCGCGAAATCTTTCTTCCTTAGCGGCGCCGTCGACCCGTCCGTGAAATCGAACAGTCCGGGTTAACTCCAACTCATCAACCAGGGCCCGCAAACGTGCTTCGTACTGCGCATCGCCTTCGCCACAAATGTCCAGTGAGATTTTCGTCTCAGCGAGCGGTAAGGCCCGGAGCAAATTTTCAATTCCCTTGATCGGGTGCAATCGTCCGAGGTAAAGCAGACGCAGTACGTCGCCGCGCGTTTCACTGTCGGCCCGATCGAGTTGCGGAATATCGATGCCGTTCCGCAATACCACCGCGCCGGCGTTCCCGATTTTCTCGAGGCTTTCGGTCCTTTCCTCTTCGCTGGTCACGTGCATCACCACGGTTTCCGGCGCACACAGCGAATCACAAACTTTTTCCCAAAGGGCTTTGCGATTCTGTTTGGTGGTTCCCTGCCAACGCTGCAAGGCGCCCATCGTCGACCACACTAAAGGCTTTCTGAGCAGCCGGCAGAGTGCCAGCGTGGGAATCGTGGTGAACGAATAGACACCATTGAGATGGACCACGTCCGCGCGTCTCATCATTGACGGAAGACGCCATAACAGTCCTAACGCAATGTCCGGTCGAAAGGTCCGGCGGCAGTAAGTGATTGCGTAGCTTTCACGGTGATTTGCCTGGGCCGCTCGCAGGTCGACTCGCTCGGATCCATTCGCATCCGTGGTCAGGACCTCAACGTCGACGCCATCGATCCGGCCCAGAGCGTCACACAGCGAACGGTTGATGAACGTCGGACCGCCATAATGAAATGCCGGATAAAACGACGGAGATACGAAAAGAATCTTCATTGCGAGAGCAGCAGAGTTGCTAGGCGGGCAGCCGCAACGGTTTCAGCGCAACCGCTGGCCACCTTTCGCCGACGCGTTAAGAGAAACATCGCCAGCAGGCCAAAAAAGAAATACGAAAAATATACCGGTGAATAAAACCTGAACGACGAAATGATAAATGCATAGAACATGCCGACGACGACGAACATGGCCGTTTGTCTCTGCGGATCGAGCCGCCGCAAAAATCGATCGGCAAACATCGTGAGAAAGCCCAACCACAGACCTATGACGATCACCCCGGGCAGACCCCAGTTCAGATGGAACTGTCCGATTACCGACGGGGTAACGTTAAAGGCGCCGCCCTCGACGTACGCTTCGTTGTAGTACGTCCACGACTCCATGATCGGTTTGTTGGGCCAAACCTGGCGCGGGATCCAGTGGATGATGAAATACGGCTCGGCCAGTTCCTTGAAGTATCCATGCTGGCCCGGCACCAGGTGCTCGGCAAAGAGGAGCGCCGTCAATTGTCCGTTCGTATTCACCTGCGAAAATTCATCCGCGGACACGTCGCTCCACCGTTGCCAACCAACATTTCGAAAAACGAACTGAGCCTGGGCCACGACCAGCACCACCAACGCCACGGTCGTCAAGGCGACCACGCGTTTATGCGTGAACAGACCCTTGAACCCATGCAGCACGATCAAAACCGACGGCAGAGAGATATAAAGCCAGATGTGTCGCGTGCCGCCCAGGATGAATGGGAGCGCGGCGATTACCGCCAGGGCCAGCCACCACAGTCTGCGCCAGGTGGCCGCCTTCAGCGCATACACAAAAAACAGCGCCGCGCCATAAATGCCAAACAGGGCGACGTGCTGGGTCAGTCCTCGTTCCGGAGTCTCAAATTCTATTCCGCTGCGGCTGGAGAGCAGCGCCGTGATCACCTTGTCGATCTCAAAATTGTAATAGACGAAGAGTGGCACGAACGAGCAGAAGATCAGGAGAAAGGCGACGAGCGTGCGATCGAAAGAAAACGTGTCGAAGCGATTGGCAAAAAATCGTAGAGGCGATTCGAACCGCGGACGAATCGAATAGCCAATCAGGAGCAGCAGTTGAAAGACAGTCACGTAAAAGAGCGCCTGATGAATCAAGTCCTGATTGAACTGCGTCGCGTTGTAAGGAAATCCTTCGGGGACTTCGAATGGATATCGTTGGGACGCGAGGGCTAACGCATCGATCCAGTAAAAAACGAAAACGCCCGCCATCAAACAAAACTTGCCGATCGTTCCGGTCCGGACAACGTCACGCGTAGCCATCAGCAGCAGAACGAAACTCAAACCCGCGAGCGCCTGGGTGGCCCAGGCCAGCGAAACGTAATTACGCGTTTCATAGCCCAACACCGCGATGAAGACGGACGCGCCGGCCAGAAGCCACTCGACCGCGGTGACCCGTGCCGAACCTGGCTCATTCGCGCGCGGACGTCTAATGCGCCATTTGAGCAAGCGAGACTTGAAGCTATTACTGATCAAATCGGGTTAATTGTCTGGTTGCCTATGATCGATCGAAACGGAAATCGGGTTCGATGGCGTTTGCAGATTTCGTTTTATGCGCCGCCTGCATCGCCGCGTTGAGAATCAATGCCGCGCGTTCGGGTTTCCATTGTTCGGCGATTTCGCGAGCGGCGTGAGCGGCATCTCGCAGGAGGTCACGATTCCCGGCAAGCATAGTCAGCTGCTGCGCCAGGGCTGCGGAGTCGCCCACCGAATGAAAAAGGATTGCGCCTTTTTCGTTGTCGCGATCCAACGCCGCGACCACGCGGTCCGAGGCGAGCACCGGGCGTCCTTGTGCGAGAGCTTCCAACACGACAACGCCGTACGGCTCGAAACTGCTCGGCACAATCAACGCATCAGACTCTGCCATGCGCCGGCAAACTTCGTCGTTTGAGAGCCAGCCCGAGAAGGTGACGCTTCGTTGCATTCCCAAAGTCGTAGCCAATGCTTCAAGTTGCTGTCGTTCTATTCCCTCGCCGATCACTTCCAGCGTGGCGATAGGCTGATCTAGTTTTTCGTTCGCCGACGCGACGGCCCTGATAGCGACATCGAAACCCTTCGCTGAAACAAGTCTGCCGACGGTAAGCAGACGCATCGGAGGCTCGGGTTGATTCGCTTCGCAGCCCGGCAAATTCCACGCTTCCGGAACGCGGACCCAGTACGGAAAATTGGTTATCTTCTCCCGATCAAATCCAATGCTCGCGAGATGATCGATGGTCAGTTTCCCGCAAGCTAACACGCCGGCGACGCGTCGATTGAGCAACTTCAAGTAAACATGGCGCAGTAAGTTTCGTCTCGGGCGCGGAAAAGGATGATCCGCCCAGATGAAAACCGGGACCCGCAGCGCTGCAGTTATCAGCAAAGTCATCCAGGCAAACGTCGAAGACCATCCACCGAGAATGACGATCGGCTGAGTATCGGCTTTCAATTCTCGAAACATCCTCCGATAACCAACCTGCGGCAGGAAGCGGCTGACATAAGTCTCATTTGGCTCGCTTGAGGTCGCCGGTCGTTCGCCGGCAAACCAGGCGACAAAGCTTCCGTCGTAAGCCTTCTCGAGCGCCTCACACAGCGTCTTCTGATATTCGACTGGCTC
>DATANL010000188.1:0-1895 GCA_036266295.1 Pyrinomonadaceae bacterium
TAATCCGATGGCACACTCGCCTTCATCGAGCGTTTTGATTCGTGACACGCACCGAGTTTCGCAATCAAACGGTCAGATTGATTCTGATTAGGGCGTCGGCGTTGCTGTGCCGGTTGGTTCAGCGCTCGGCGAAACCTCAGGCGTCGGAGTCGGTGAGACCTTCTTACAGTTTCCGCGGCACGCCTGCATGTCACGCTGGCATTGAGCGCGGTTCGCGTTGCTCGCGCCGATGCACGCCTGATATGTTCGCGTGCAGGCCTGCTCGCACTCGCCTCGCGTATTCTGATTTTCCTGGCCGCTCGATTTGATCGAAGCAATCACACCCACCGTCGTTAACGCGCAAATAAACAAAATCACCAGGGCCAAAAGTGTTCTTCGGTTCACGGTCTTCCTCCCTAAACGTCGTGCGCGGGCACGTCGCGGTCAATTCGTCTTGCGGGAATGATTGGGGGCTGCGGCTATTAAACTAGACTAGCGGCGGGTTAGGTCTGTACGTTCGACGACCGAAAATTCTTTTGATCAGAATTTGAAGAGATTTCGCAATAGTCGAAATCGCGAGGCTGGGGCGCTAGTGCGTTTTGCGAGCTGAGCGTCGAGCGGCACCGTTGCCACCATGTCTGCGTTCTTCCGCGCGATATGAATTCACACGTTTTGAAATCGTGTTGCGATGGATGCCGAGCGCGACGGCAGTATGACTGATGCGCTTCTTATTTCGAGTGTAAGCTTTCTGGATGTAAAGCTTCTCGAATTCTTCCAGTGCCTCGTCCAGCAGTATGTGGCCATCGAGCATGTCCTCAATTACTGCTTCGAGGCGGGGGCGTATTTGCATGTTGTTCGGTCCCAACTAAAGTCCTGGAGACTTCCGGTAACTGCGGACATCGCACTCCGGACTTATAAACTTTCTCCGGTAATCAACTGGTACGCTTCGAGGTAGCGGGCAGTCGTCGCGCGCGCAATCTCGGGCGGCAATTCCGGACACGGCGGCTGCTTGTTCCACTTAACGCTTTCCAGATAGTCGCGCACGTACTGCTTGTCGAACGACGGCTGCGACTTGCCAACTTCATAACTATCGACCGGCCAGAAGCGTGACGAGTCAGGCGTCAGCACTTCGTCAATCAGCGTGATTTGGCCTTCGCGATCGCGACCGAATTCGAACTTCGTATCGGCGATAATGATCCCACGCGTGCGCGCGTAGTCACTCGCTTCGCTGTATACGCGCAGCGAGATTTTGCGGAGCGCTTCCATCGCATCGTGGCCGACAATCTCGGCCATCTGCGCTTCGCTGATATTCTCATCGTGGCCGGTTTCGGCCTTTGTTGCTGGGGTGAAAATTGGTTCGGCGAGTTTTTCCGAGTCGCGCAGACCCGCCGGTAATTTGTGACCGCAAACTTCCCCGGTCCGCTGATAATCCTTCCAACCTGATCCAACCAGATAGCCGCGCACCACGCATTCGACGGGAAAGACTTCGGTGCGTTTTACCAACATCGATCGGCCGCGCAATTCGTCCGCATGTTGGCGAATCGCGTCGGGCATTTCATCGATGTTGGTGGTGAGCAAATGGTGCGGAACAATGTGCGCGAGTTTCGCAAACCAGAATCGAGAGAGTGCCGTCAGGACTTCGCCTTTGCGTTCAATCGGCGTCGGCGAAACGCTGTCAAAAGCCGAAATGCGATCGGTGGCGACGATTAAGAGTCGATCTGCGTCGACTTCATAAACGTCGCGGACTTTGCCGCGGCGAAAAAGTTTGAGGTTAGAAAAAGTGGTTTCCAGAACAGGCGCAGCTGACGTCATGAGAATGTTCGATTTAATCATTCACCTGCCCGCACCAGGTGAATCGAAGATGAATTTTTATTGAAGTTGCATCTTGCTCAATTCAGTAACACGAAGTCAAGAAC
>DATANL010000189.1:0-5239 GCA_036266295.1 Pyrinomonadaceae bacterium
GGGACCGCGAGTCAGTAGCAATCGCTCGTCCGGCGCCATGCCGGCTTTAATGATGAGGGTCGATAAATATTTCATCCCGACAGGACAATGAACATTTCGAGGACTCAATGAAGAAAAAACGCACATCAATCAACCGTCGTAACTTTGTCAAAGCTCTGCCGGCTGCCGGCGCCGCCGCCATCACGATTTCAAAGGCGCCGATTAAGGCACTGGCGCAAACACCGACACCTGCGCAATCGCCGAGTCCGTCGCCGACACCGCTGCGCATCACCAAAGAGATGATGCACAACGCCGAGAAGCTGATCGGAATTGAGTTGACCGATGCGCAAGAGACAATGGCCCTGCGCAACGTGAACGGAAGTCTCGACAGTTACGAGGTGGTGCGCAAGATCGACGTGCCTTTGGACACCGAGCCGGCGATTGTGTTTCATCCGGCGCTGCCGGGATTTCACGTTAAGCGCGCAGCGGCAAAAGTGAAATTCAGGTTTGGTAAGAACGAGCCGGCGCAATTCAAATCAGTTGAGGACCTGGCGTTCGCGAGCGTGCCGCAGCTGGCCGAGTTGATTCGGACAAAAAAGATTTCGTCAGTCGAGCTGACGAAGATGTATCTCGATCGGTTGAAGAAGTATGGGCCGAAGCTTTTGTGCGTGGTGACGCTCACCGAAGAACTCGCGATGAAACAGGCGCAAGCGGCCGACGATGATTTGAAGCGCGGAAAATATCGCGGGCCTTTGCACGGCATTCCCTGGGGCGCGAAAGATTTGTTTGCGACTAAAGGAATCAAGACGACCTGGGGCGCTGAACCATATCGTGATCAGGTGATTGATTATGACTCGACTGTCGTCCAACGTCTGGCGGACGCCGGCGCCGTGCTGGTCGCCAAACTTTCGATGGGCGCATTGGCGCAAGGCGCGCGCTGGTTTGCCGGCGTGACGCGCAACCCTTGGAATATCAGCGACGATCGCGGTGGTTCGAGTGGATCATCGGCAGGACCGGCGTCGGCTACGGCCGCCGGGCTCGTCGGATTCTCGATCGGCACTGAGACGCTCGGCTCGATCGTTTCGCCTTCCTCGACTTGCGGCGTGACTGGTTTGCGTCCGACCTACGGGCGCGTGAGCCGCTATGGCGCGATGGGTTTGAGTTGGACGATGGACAAGATCGGTCCGATTTGCCGTGGCGTTGAAGATTGCGCCGCCGCGCTGGATGCGCTCTATGGCCCCGATGGACACGATCTCACGGTCGGTGATGCGCCGTTTAATTGGAACGCGGATGTGCCGTTGAGCAGTTTGCGGGTTGGATATTTGAAGACTGAATTTGAGACCACTCCGCCGGCCAACTCTAATATCAGTGAGCAACAACGCAAGTTCTTGCAAGATCGCAACGCGGTCTATAAACAGGCGCTGGCCGATTTAGAGAAGGCCGGCGTGAAGATGACGCCAATCGAATTGCCAAAGTTTCCCACCAACAACATTCGCTACATTCTGACTGCTGAAGCGGCCACCGCCTTCGACGACATCACCCGTGACGGTCGCGTCAATCAGCTTTCGGGGCAGAGTCCGGGCGACTGGCCCAACTCGTTTCGTTCATCGAGATTCGTTCCGGCGGTTGAATACCTGCGCGCCCAACGCGCGCGCGTGCTGTTGATGCGCGAAATGGACAAGCTGATGTCGCAGTGGGACGTGTTTGTCGCGCCGGCGCCGGGAAGCGCCAGTCTGATCATCACGAACATGACCGGCCACCCGACGGTCTGCGTGCCCTGCGGATTCGCCGACGTGCCACAGCCGAACAATGCGCCGGCCGCCAGTCTGCCGCAGGCCATCATGTTCACCGGTGGTCTCTACGACGAAGCGGCGCCGCTGCGCGTCGCACTCGCATTCGAAAAGGCGACGAAGTGGCACACGATGCATCCGAAAGTCGATTGGAGTTGAGACCTGGCCAACAGAGACTCAGCGCCAGATGTAGAATGTCGCGACCTTGTTCATCGCCAGTTGCCGGTTCCAAGTCGGTGATCGCAATCGCCATCCTTGTTCTGGCGCTTATCGCTTGTCGGTCAACAAATCAACCGTCCACCGCCTCGTGGTCTAAGGCGAAAGTCCTCACTGACATAGAGGATCATCCCTCAAAGATCGTTACTGATGGCGAGGCGGTTTACTTCGTCACGGGTGGCACGGTCGCAAGTCAACACGAAGGCACGAACAACATCAAAAAGATTTCGCTGACGGACGGAAGCGTCAGCGTGCTCGTACGCGGCGGCGACGTCATTCCCGACACGACGCTCGCGATCGACGACAAGTTCGTCTATTGGTCGGACGGGGGAAGTATTCTGCGCGTGTCGAAGGCCGGCGGCGCCGGCGAGAAAATAATTCCGAAAGCGCCGAAGCCGGACGAGATCATAATGGACGGCGAAAACATCTACTGGTTGATTTGGGGCGGTGAAGGATCGCCGCCTCAGCCTTTGATGGTCGCGCCGAAAAAAGGCGGTGAAGCCAAACCGCTGACGCCGAAATATCTCGGCACGAGCGGCATTTCCCAGGACGAGAACTTCGTCTACTGGATGACCGGCGATGGCATTAAAGAGATTCGGAAGATCGGCGGCGACGTAATTCCTATTTCGCACGGCTCATCGCCATCGCCGAGTCTCGGTCTGCGAATGGATGATGACAATTTTTATTTTTGCCAGATGGCGAGTAACGGCCATTCCTCTTTGATGAGACTTTCGCGCAAGACCGGCGAGTTGAGTCAGCTGGCGCCTTCGATTAATCACACGATGGAATTCGTCATCGACGATGTTAACGTCTACTACTTCGACGAAGTGCGCGGTCAGGGCTCGTTCGGCCCGGTGGCGTTGATGAAGGTGGCAAAGAATGGTGGCACGCCGGTCGAAATCGATCGAGGCAACGCCGGCTGGATCAAATACCTCGCGGTCGACGCGAAACAGATTTACTTCACCGACATTTCGAAAGTCTACGCCGTCGCGAAATAGCTGACGACGACTTCGTCATCACCCGGGAATCCAAATCTTTTCCGCCACGATGACTTCAGCGCCGCTCGGCAAAGAGATTGGTTCGTCCGCCTTCGTGAAAAAAGCGAAGCCCTTATAGCTCGTCAAGTATTGGTGATTTGTCGAAATCAGACCGCCCTCTGAATAAATGACGAGCGGGTTTTCGGTCTTCGTCAGGAGCTGGGCGAACGCTTCGGGTTCGACTTTGACGATCGTACCGCAGGCCTTGGTCGCCTCGGCGATCATTTGCGCTACAACTGCTGCTGCTTCTGCCATGGTTACTTCTCCTTGAGTGGATTTCGCATCGTCACGTCCAGTTCTACCGGCACGCACCGCTTGAAACTGAATAAGCCTTTCTTGAATTTGCCGAAGACGTAGACGCGTCCTTTCACGGGCCAGGTGTCCTGTGAATCGGTCCACTCTCCGATCGCGGCGAGCAAAGCGCTGGACAGGTAAATGTAGATGCGCAGCGGATGATTCAGGGTCAAAGGTTTACTGTTCGGCAAACTGAACTTGCTTTCATAGTCCGAGATGTCGACTGAGTGACCATTGATTTCAATGTCTTCGAAAACCAGAAATTCGACCTTGCCGCTTTGGGTTACCGGCGCCACCACCATCGGCACTTCGAAGGTGATACCCAGCGGAGTCACGCGCGCGACCGTCGGTTTGCCGAAACCGATCAATTGGTCGACGCTCGAGTCGTCAGTCTGAGAATCTGTGCCGTTGTTTTTGTTCGCGTTGGACGCGGTGCGTTTTACTTCGACGACAGTTCGTTCGACTTTGTAGCCGCGAATCTTGTCAGGGTACGCGCGAGTTTGTGCGCGCGCACCGGCTCCGGCAAAGATCACCAGCACGATTCCGATTATGCCGAGCGATTTCATCCGGCCTGCTGCTCCAACCCGCTTTCAATCAATTCCGGCAAATCCAAAACCAGCGCCACGCTGCCGTCGAACATTTCCGCAGCGCCGCAGACTCCCACCCAACGATACGCATGACGGCCGAGACCGCGGACCAGCGTCTCTTGGGTTGTGACGATCTCATCAACCCCGATGCGATAGCCCGGCATGCCGTTGCGTTTACCGGGGATTGAAACCGGCGGCCGGTGCCAGACGAGAAACACTGACGACTCTGCGGTCGATTTCTCTTCATTCATCAGATCGCTGAGATGGACCAGCGGCAGGTCGTGAGCATCAACAGTCTCCGAGTTAGTGGTAATCATGCGGCGTGGAATTCTGCCGTCTTCAACGTTGGCCGCATCGATGGCGTAGAGTTGGCCCGCGCATTTCACGATTACGCAATTAACCAGCGACAGCGCCGCCGGAACGATCATGGCGAAAGTCGTGCCCTTGTTTTTCTCGGTGGCCACGCGGACCTCGCCGCCGGCAATGTCCATGGCGCGATCGACTACATCGAGACCAATGCCGCGTCCTGCCAGTTCGGAAAGTTCACGCGAAGTCGAGAACCCGGGCCGGAAAATCAGCCGCAGACATTGATCTTCAGAAAGCGTGGTGTCGGAAATTCCTTGTTCAGCCGCGGCGGCAGTGATGCGGTCGAGATCGATTCCGCGGCCGTCATCGCTGACCGTGATGTGAATGCGGCCCGATTGATTTGCAGCCGTGAGAATCACCCGCCCGAGAGGATCCTTCCCCAGTGCGCGCCGCTCATCGGGAGTTTCCAGCCCGTGAATGATCGCGTTGCGCACCAGATGCAAAAGCGGATCGCCGACTATATCGGCGAGCGAGCGTTCGATGCCGACTTCGGCGCCTTCGACGCGAAACTCAACGTCTTTGCCGAGTTGGCGGGCAACCGTTCGGCCGGCGCGCAAAGCCGCGCGCTCCAAAACTTCGCGCGCCGGAACAAGGCGTAACCTGATGAGCCTCTCTTCGAACGCGACGAACCGCCGGCGCAGGTCCACGCTCGCGCGCTGGTTGAGCGCCAGCGGCGTCGACTCAACCGTCTGCGTCAAAGTATTGCTGGCTTGCCGAAAAAGTTCGCCCGCGCTCGTAATCAAATCATCGAGGAGCGGTAAGTCAACGCGGATGGCCGATCGATCAATCTCCGGCGGCGCCGCTGAGGTTGCCGCGGGCGACTCGTCCGCCGGGGACTGCGGGTCCGCCGGCAAATCGAGGATGACTTCGCTGTGTTCGACCCGGGCCAGCAGTGAAGCCTGACGCATTACCTCGCCCGAAATGAAATCTGTGGCATACAAAATTCGAACATTGATTTCATTTTCTATCG
>DATANL010000190.1:0-5735 GCA_036266295.1 Pyrinomonadaceae bacterium
AAGCTCTGTTGCGCGACATACGAATCACGCAAGAGCGACCGCAGGTCATCTGCAAATTCCGTTTGCGGCAACGAATGAAGCAACTCGTCGACGATGTCGCCGATGCTTTCATCGATCGTGACCCGGCCGACCGGCAACCCGTCGCGATGAATTTCCGGGGCGACCGAGACCCGGCCCAATTTGCAATCGCGATTGATGAACTCAGCGGGCGCAACTTCCTCGAAGTCGTGGTCCTCACTGGCGATCCAGAAGACGGGAACCGCTTTGATGCCGCGGTGGGTCAGACATTCCGCGAGTTTGATCGCCGACAGTGCTTTGTAAATCGAGTACAGCGGTCCACCGAACAAGCCGGCTTGTTGGCCCGTCACGACTGCTATGCAGTCAGACTCGTTTAGCCGCGCAATCTGCTGAACAGTTTTTTCGCTCGCGCCCCACTCGCGATTCATCCGTTCCAGCGCTGTGCAAAGACGCGTGCGGTCGTTACGGTAATTGGCGAGCACACGATCGCGGCGGCCGGCAAGATCGGAAATGTCTTTGACAGCTTCCGGATAAAAACGGCGCAGCGCCGCAGGGTCACGGAGGTAATCAAGAAACAGTTTGCTCTGTTGCGGAATTTGATCGAAGGAGATGCTTTCAACGCGCAACCCGACTTCTTCAGGCGTCGCATGACAAGCGGTTTTCGCGGTGCTCAATTCTGACTCAGCTCCTGTGGGAGACATTCTACGCGGTGAGTGTTTCCAGTGCTAGGTCTCAGAACCGCGAGCGTTAGCGACCGGACCAAGATCGCGCGTTGATGTAAAGCGAAGTTGAATGAAAGGCTCAGTAGATCTTTAAGAGGCACTTGATCCGGTTGCGACCGCTCCCGGTTCTGACACGCATGCGCGTAAGCAGCTTTCGATCTCGGCAACTGCCGCCTCGTTGGGCCGTCGCAACGGCGCGCGCACCGCACCCCCCACGTGGCCCGCCATCTCCATGGCCGTCTTTAAGCCGCCGATGCCGTAGGTCTTCGTGACGGCGCGGGCTAGCGGTGTCAGTCGATTCTGCAAATCAGTCGCACGATCGTTTTCGTTTGCTTCAAACGCGCGGAAAATTTCCAGACAGATTTCCGGCGCACAACAACCGACCGCCAGAATTCCAGCTCGCGCTCCCGCCCGCAGCGCGTCCGCGAAAACGGTCCCGTTACCGATCATCATCGCGAAGTCTTTGTCGACCATCTGCACGGTGCGGCGAAATCTTTCGACGTCGTTGGAACTGTCTTTCATGCCGACGATGTTTGCGTGCCCGCAAAGTTGTGCTGCCGTCTCAGGCTCAATCACAATCCCGGTAAGATCGGGCATGCTGTAGAGCAGCACCGGTACCCGCGCGGCGTCAGCGACCGCGGTGTAGTAGTCAATCAACGCGGCCTGGGTGATTGCGGACCGATAGAAACTGGGAGTGATCACCAGCACGGCGTCGGCGCCCGCGGCTGCGGCGCGTTCGATTTCCTGAATGGTGCCGCGCGTGCTTTGTTGTCCCGCGCCGGCGATAAAACTCAAGGTCGCGGGCGTGGCGCGCCTTGCGGTTTCAATGACTTGAAGATACTCGCGCTCATCGAGGTTCGCGCGCTCGCCGGTTGAACCAAGCGCGACATAGCCCGTCACTCCGGTGTTATTCCACCTCTGAATATTCGTCGTCAGGCCCGCGAGATCGATCTCTTCATCCGGATTAAACGGCGTCGTGACCGGCAACAGTAAGCCGGTGAGATTAATTGTCATCGTGTTGGAATTCATAAAATGATTGCCTTGAGGTTCTCTGGTTTTCAATACGGATTTTCGACGAGTTTGCCCTGCTTGTCAGCGTAATAATCCTTTCGTCCGCGCGGGCCTTCAACAAAAATCCGCCAGGCCAAATCCCACTGTCGCTGTTCCTTGCCCATCATCGAATTCATCTGTTGCTTCTGCAGTTGATGCAGTTCGTCCATGCAATTACTGGCCGTGGACTTAAAACATTCCTTCGTCTTTTCGACTATTTGTTTCTGTAACTCGTCGGCTTTGCGTTTCTTTTCTGCTTTCAAGTTCGGGTTAACGGTCTCAGCGTAAGCGTTCTCCATGGATATCAGATCAACTTTTCCGTTTTCGAGTCCGGAGCGCTCGATGGCTTTCTGCACGGTGTCAGAAATGGCCGCGAAGTTTATGTCTGCCAGGTCAGTGACGTGATATTTATCTCCCGTCATTTCCAGATTGCCAAAGCTCATCGCCTGAACCGGCTTCGGCCCGGCCGCCCGTCCCTTTTCGTAAGTGTACTCGTCCATGTTCTTGGGATTGTCGGGCGCCTGGATCGTGATCTTCATTGAGTCCTTGCGGAGTTCCGCGCTGATTACCTTTACCTGGTCTTTGCCGACTTTGCTCTTGATGGCGGCGGCTGCTTTCGCCGCGTTGTCACCCTGAAAGAGATTGACGTCGCCAACATTGGCGAGCTGTTTGCACCCTAGGACCGCGAGCAGCAGGACGATAAATGCAGCACACAGAGTCGATAAATTTCTCATAGGTTTATCCTCGATGGTCGGCGAATTTCGAGCAGGGAGAATATCATGCGGCCCCGAGTGTTCATAGGTTTGGCAGGCAAACGGACCCCTTTGGCCATTAGCATGAAATGCCTTGATATCATCAAGCAAAGTCGCGAATGCGACAAAGACCACGGCTAGCACGAGAACCAGGCTTCGCTTTTTCTTCTTTCGCCCGTTGCCCGTTATAATGCGTCAGTTGGTTGAGCGCTCGGTACCAGAATAGAGAAAGAGCAAGCCATGCCATATCTCAAACCTGAACGTCCGGAAAAAGTCAGCGCGCCTTCGTTGCGAGCCAGCAAAGAACGCGGTGAGCGGTTGGTTTGCCTGACCGCCTATGATTACCCGACGGCGCGCATCGTCGATGAAGCCGGCATCGACATCATTCTGGTGGGCGACAGTCTCGGGAATGTCGTGCTCGGTTATGGAAACACCGTTCCGGTGACGCTCGAGGAAATCCTGGTCCATGTCAAAGCCGTGCGGCGCGGCGTGCAGCGCGCGTTGCTGGTTGCCGACATGCCCTATGGATCGTTTCACACGGGCGCGGACGACACCGTGCGTGCGGCGCTGCGTCTGGTAAAAGAAGGCGAAGCGGAGGCGGTGAAACTCGAAGGTGGCCAGAAACGCGTCAAGCTCGTGCGCCGCCTGGTGAACGAAGAAATCTCGGTGATGGGCCACATTGGGTTGACGCCGCAGTCAATCAATCAACTTGGCGCGTACCGCGTGCAAGGAAAGACTGCCGATGCCGCGCGACAGCTGCTCGATGATGCTTACGCGCTGGAAGAGGCGGGCGCCTTCTCGATCGTGCTCGAGCTGGTGCCGCGCGAGATCGCCCAGATGATCACCGAGAGCGTAAAGATTCCCACGATTGGAATCGGCGCCGGTGTTCATTGCGACATACAGGTGCTGGTGTTCCACGATCTCGTGGGCATGGCCTTCGGCAAGTTGCCGCGTTTTGTGCGCGAGTACGCCAACCTGCGCGAAACGATCACCGATGCAGTCACGCGCTGGGCCGAGGATGTTCGCAACGGCCAGTATCCGGCGAATGCCGAGTCGTACGGCTTGCCCGCCGAAGCGGCGGAAGAATTGAAGACGGGAAGAAAGGGAGTCAGGAGTCAGGAGTCAGGAGTCAGAAATCGATAGTCCGCGTGAGTGTTTCGATTTCATCTATCGTCGCTCGGCGATGCTGACTTCTGACTCCTGAATTCTGACTTCTGCTTTTATGGAGATCATTAATCGTCGCAAGCGAATGATGTCGGTCGCGCGCCGCCTGCGACGCGAAGAAAATCGGACCATCGGGCTCGTGCCCACGATGGGTGCGTTGCACGAAGGCCACCTGAGTTTGATTCACGAAGCGCGCGCGTTGTGCGACGTCGTCGTCGTTTCGGTGTTTGTGAATCCGACCCAGTTTGGGCCGACCGAGGATTTCGAGTCGTACCCGCGAGATTTGACGCGCGACTCGGCGCTGCTGGCCGAATATAACGTCGACTACGTTTTCGCTCCGACCGCCGAAGAGATTTATCCCGCAGGTTTTTCGAGCTATGTGACGGTCGAAGGTCTGTCGGACAAGCTCGAGGGCGCCGCGCGGCCCGGCCATTTTCGCGGCGTGAGCACAGTGGTCGCCATCCTCATCAACATCGTGCGCCCGAACTTTGCCTTTTTTGGACAGAAGGATGCGCAACAATCAATTGTCATCAAGCAGATGATTCGCGATCTCGCCTTCGATTCAGAGATCGTGGTGCTGCCGATTGTGCGCGAGGAATCCGGCCTGGCCATGTCGTCGCGCAATGCGTATCTCGATCACGCGGAGCGGCGCGCGGCCGCGATTTTGAATCGCGCCCTGTCCCAGGCGCGAGCGGCGTTCGACGGCGGCGAGCACAGCGCTTCACGACTCGTTGAGTTGGTGCGCACGACCATCGAGCAGGAGCCGCTGGCCCGCATCGATTATGTCAGCCTGAACGACGCCGAGACCTTGGCGAAGCTCGACAGGATTGACGATCGTCCGGCGCTCTTGTCGCTGGCGGTTTTCTTCAGTAAGACCCGGCTCATCGACAACGTCGTGCTTGGCTCGCAGAAGAATGCCGCGCGCGCGTAAACAGATTTGAGTTTGATGAATCAGAAGACCCAAATATCGTTCACGCTGAACGGCGAGCCGGCAGAAGTTGCCTTCGCGCCGCACAAGACTTTGCTCGAAGTGCTGCGCGAAGACCTCGGCCTGACCGGCACCAAGCACGGTTGCGAGTTGGGTGAGTGCGGCGCCTGCACCGTGCTGGTCGATGGCCGATCGATTCTTTCATGTCTGATGCTCGGCCTCGACGCCGAAGACCGCGAAGTCACCACGATCGAAGGCATGGCTGAGAACGGGCAGCTTCATCCGTTGCAGGATACGTTCGCCGACCTGGGCGCCGCGCAGTGTGGTTATTGTTCGCCGGGATTTCTGTTAGCCGCGAAGGAATTGATTGACAAATCACCGAACCCTTCGCGTGATGAAATTAAGGAAGCTTTATCGGGAAATCTCTGTCGCTGCACCGGCTATATTAAGATTTACGAAGCCATCGAATTGGCAGCGGCGCGAGTGCGCGGCGAGCAGATGGAATTGCCGCGCGAGAGTATTTACGGTTTGTAAGAATGACGGACGGCGATATAAACGAAAAACCACTGAACGTGGTTGGCAAACCCTTCAGGAAGGTCGACGCGCGCGCGAAGTGCGTCGGCCAGACCAGGTTTGCGGACGACATCATGCTGCCGCGGATGCTCGCCTGTAAGATTCTGCGCAGCCATGAACCTCACGCGCTGATTAAGAAGATAGATACTTCAAAAGCCGTCGCGCTGCCGGGCGTCTTTGCGATCATCACCGGGAAAGATATCCCTATTTCCTACGGCATTCTGCCCGTCAGTCAGGATGAACACGCGCTCTGCATCGACAAGGTGCGGTTTGTCGGCGATCCGGTTGCGGCCGTGGCGGCGATCGATGAGGACGTGGCGTTCGACGCCATGAATCTGATTGAAGTTGAGTACGAGCCGTTGCAAACCATCACTTCGATCGAAGAAGCCGTGATGATCCATGAGCCGCGCATTCATGAATACGGCGACGGCGGCAACGTTCACAAGAAAGTCTCACTTGAATTCGGCGATGTCGAGGAAGGTTTCGCAGAAGCCGATCTGGTTCGTGAAGACACTTTCTTTTATGAAG
>DATANL010000191.1:0-5125 GCA_036266295.1 Pyrinomonadaceae bacterium
GGCTTTAGCCCGTTATCCGAGACGAGCCGTCAGTCGATTCTTCAAAGCCTTCGATTCTGCGAAGAATTCTTGACCGCATGCGGGCTAAAGCCCGGCAGCAACGGTGCAGTTTGCGCTCAGGCCCTCACCCCAACCCTCTCCCAGTGGGAGAGGGAGCAAAATGTACCACTACACAGTTACCAGATTATTTGGCGCGTTCTGAGAGAATTCGCTCGACGTACTTGGCGATCACGTCAGCTTCGAGGTTCACGGCATCGCCCGGTTTCAATTGCGAGAAATTAGTTACTTCAAACGTTTTGGGAATGATCGCGATTTCAAAATAATCATCCGTCAGGTTGGCGATGGTCAGGCTGATGCCTTCGACGGCGACTGAACCTTTGAAAACAACATACGGCGCGATCTCTTTCGGATAAGCGAAGCGAAACGTCCACGAGTCACCGTGGTTTTCCGAGCCGAGAAACTTTCCGCGAGCATCGACGTGGCCCTGCACGATGTGCCCGCCCAGTCGAGTCGCCGGAGTCACGGCCCGCTCTAAATTTACCGGCGAACCTTCTTTGAGATTGCCCAACGTCGATCGAAAGAGCGTTTCTTTCGAGACGTCTGCCGCGAATGAATCTGCCGTCACGTCGAGCGCCGTCAAGCAGACACCGTTGACGGAAATCGAATCGCCGTCGCGCGAACCTTCGGTGACGGTGCGGGCTGCGATGACAATGCGCGCGTCCTCGCCGCGCTTTTCGATCGCGCGGATGCGGCCAAGCTCTTCAATCATGCCAGTGAACATAGTTGGAGCGCACGCATCCTGCGTACGGGTCGCGGCCATCCCTGGCCGCAAAGCTCGCGGTTATAGCTGCCGCAAAAGAATGACAACGATAGCGACCAATATCCCAATCGCCGGAACGCCAAGCGAAAAGATCATGATCCACTTCGCTTCATTCTGAAAATTAAATCTGAGCAGCTTCATCTGCGTTTACTCGCTAAGGCGTCGGCACGAATTATTCCGCGCTCTTACTTCTCACGAACTCCATCATGCGCTGAAACACTTCTTCGATCGACAGCCCGGACGAGTCAATGACGATGGCGTCCTTTGCCGCCACCAACGGCGAATCGTCGCGGGTTGTGTCGCGGCGGTCCCGGGCGGTGATGTCCGCCAGGGTCTGCTCGTACTGGGCCGACGGATTACTTGCACGCTCTTCCGCCAGACGGCGTTCCGCTCTTTCGGTAACGCCCGCATCCAGAAAGAACTTTATATCCGCTTCCGGAAAAACGACCGTGCCGATGTCGCGTCCGTTCATGACGGCGCCACGCTGGCCCAACTCGCGTTGGCGCCTCACCATCGTTCGACGAACCGCCGGTATCGCGGAAACAATCGATGAGACATGCGTAACGTCTTCGTCGCGAATCCGCTGGGTCACGTCGCGTCCATTCAGCGACACGCGCAACGAATCGGGATCGCCGGCCAGATCAATCCTGATGCACTCTGCCAAAGAACTTACGGCCACGTCGTCCAACTCATTCGCGCTCGATTCAATCACAGCTAACGCGACCGCGCGGTACATCGATCCGGTGTCGATGTAGAGCAGTCCCAGTTCGCGTGCCAGCATCCGCCCCAGCGTGGACTTGCCGGAAGCAGACGGACCGTCTATCGCGATGATCAGGGGATGGGCCATGGCGGATTCGCAGTCAGCATATCACCATGACCTTCTGGCACTGCAATCGCCGGCAGTCGATGACAGGGATTGGTAGTGGCCTGTGTTGACTGGAGCGCAACCGTCTCGGTTGCCTTTATTAGAGAATGCAAGCGAGGACGCTTGCGCTCCAGTCAAAGATTCGAGTCATAACACCAAATTAAGCCACCACTCAGGGATTAGAACCCGTGACTTTTTATGCGGATTGAAATAGCCTTTCGCTATTCGTAAGGAGGTTCCCTCGATGGTCCCAAGGACGCTTCTGTCGCTGCTTTTGGTATTGGCCGAGGTATCGGTTGTGCTGGCGCAACAGCCAACACCTCCGCCCATGACACCGGCAAACCAAACCAAATCTTCACCCAAAATCGATTCGCAGGACGTGGTGAAGATCACGACGAACCTGGTCCAACTCGACGCCGTCGTCACCAAAGATGGGAAGCAGGTAACCGATCTCACCGCCGATGATTTCGAATTGCTGGAAGACGGCAAGCGCCAGACGATCACGAATTTCTCTTATATATCAGTCGTTGGTCCCGCATCGTCAGCGCCGGTAAAGCCCGTGACGAAAGACAAGACTGCGCCGCCGGTTCCGCCGGCTTTGGTGCGTCGAGAAGACGTGAGACGGACAGTCGCGATCATGGTAGACGATCTTGGCATGTCGTTTTCCAGTGTCTCGGCCGTGCGCAGTCAATTGCGCAAGTACATCGATGAAGAGTTAAGCCCCAACGATCTAATTGCCATCATCCGGACGGGCGGAGACGTGGGCGCCTTGCAGCAGTTCACCAACGACAAGCGGGTGCTGGCGACCGCTGTCGATCACCTTCGTTGGAATGCGTGCAGCCGCGTCGGCGTGCACGTCTTCAATCCCGTGGGCGCTCCGCCACTGCGCGAATCAACCGGCTATGGCGTGTGCGGCCAGGAACCTCAGGATAGTATCCACGCGTCGTTGCGCATCTTTGATTTTGTTCTCGACGGCATGAAGTTTTTGCCGGGCCGCAAATCGATGGTCGTGCTGTCTGACGATCTTCCCATTTCGACGCGAATGGCCGGTGAAGAACCCTACGGCGCGGACTCGCCGATTAACCTCGAAGCGGCTTTTCATAAAGTTACGGAAAAAGCGATTCGCTCGGCCGTCGTGATTTACACCGCTGATACGCGCGGGTTGCAATACACCGGTCTGACGGCAGCTGACAAGGTCGCGTTTCCGCCGCGCAACGTCGTGCAGCCTGATTCAGTTTTGGTCGGGGTGAGAAACGGGCGCTCGTCGGCGATGTTCGACGGACGCCAGGGAGCGGACTTGTTGAGCCAGGAAACCGGCGGCTTCCTGAATATGAATTCAAATGACTTTGGTTTGAAAAAGGTGATGACCGATCAGCAGGGCTACTATCTGATCGGTTTTCGGCCCGCCGACGAGACTTTCGATCGCCGTTTCCACGCGCTCAAGGTGCGCGTGAAGCAGCCGGGTTTGACGGTGCGCACCCGGAATGGCTTCTATGGTTTCACCGACGATCAGGTGCGGGCCGTGCGATTGACGCCCGATGACGCAATCAACCACGCCCTCCTCTCTCCGGTCAGCGCCCAGGACATTAACGTGCGGCTCACTTCGTTTTTTGTCGACGATCCCAAGGACGGACCACTCGTGCGTTCTTTGCTTTATTTTGATCCGCACGACGTCACCTTCACTGAGCGCGATGGGTGGCAAGTGACGAATCTCAAAATCAAGACGATGGTCTTTGGGGACAACGGCAAGCCAATCGCCGAAGAGGAACGTACCGGGAACATGCGTTTTCGCGGCGAAGGTTACCAGCGGGCGCTGCGCGAAGGCGTCACCTACACGCTGGACTTTCCGTTGAGTGTCAAAGGGCCTTTCCAAATTCGCGTCGCCGTGCGCGACGATGAGACTTCGAAGATTGGCTCGGCCGGACAATTTGTTGAATTGCCGAACTTGCGCAGTGGACGTTTGATGATGTCGGGCATCGTGGCGCGCGCAGTCACAAACAACGATAGCCCCGAACCCGTGGCCAGCGGTCCGGCGGTCCGCCAGTTTCATCAAGGCTCGACGATCGCGCTCGCCTATTCGATTTATAACGCGGCGGTGCAAGAGCGGAAGCCCGAACTGAACGCCCAAATTCGTTTATTCCGCGACGGGCTGAACGTTTTTACCGGTGAGAGGATTCACGTGGATCTCACCGCGCAGACGGACCTGCAACGGCTCACGAATGTATTGAAGTTGAATCTCGGTTCGCAGCTGCCGCTGGGCAACTATGTTTGTCAGATCGTCCTGACCGATTCATCGGACAAGCAGAACCCGCGCGTCGCCTCTCAGTGGATCGATTTCGAAATCGTGAAGTGAATCCAAAACTTCTTTGACTGGAGCGCAAGCGTCCTCGCCTGCATCCTCTAATAAGGGCAACGACATAGTTGACTCAGCGAGCGCGCAACTTGAACGCTGAAGGCGTTCGCGAATTGCAGCCCAGGGCAACGCCCTGGGAAGGTTCGACCAAGAATTTCTGAACTCTGAAAGAGTTCGCAAGCTACGCCCCGAATTAGAGGGAATCAATCACTTACTCAAAAACCCTTTCAGGATTCGGAGGACCACATCACCGTTTCCCAGGGTAGCGGGCTTGATGCGCGCAACCCTGGGCTGGAATTTATGAACGCCTTCGGCGTTCGTGGTTCGTGATTACCGCACTTTCAGCGTCACGGTCTCCATCGGAACCAGCAACGCTGCCAATTCCTGTTTCGTGGCGCGTTCCGCTTTCGATCTCGGCGCCTGCAATCCGTCTTTATCACCGTCAATCCAAACTTGCCGAAGTAGTACTGATCGCCATAGCGGCGGAACAAAACATTCGTCATAGCCTGGCCGTCGCCGATTGATCCGATCATGTTGATGATGACGTTGGCGCTGCCGTCCTTGCGGCTGAGCTGCAACGTGGCCGCGCCCGAGTCGGTATTGAGTTGGCGAACCAGATAGTCACCGGCGGGCATGGTCGTGTTACCCGCGTTGAATTGGAAGGGAATGCTGACGCGCACCTGCGCGTGACGAACCGTCTGCGCCCCGGCCGCCGCGGCCAGCGAACCGACCAGAACCAGTATCGCGATCATTGTGTAAGCTGTCTTTTTCATTTTCGTTTCTCCTTTGGCACCCTCCCTGACGGTCGGGTTTCTGCATTGGCGTCGCAGTCGAAGCGACTGAATTGCTTCACCACGCTTTGCCTTACACTTGATAACGCGGAAAGATTTGGGAAACTCCCTCACTACGGGGTTTGCCCAAAAAGTCTAGTCTTGCCAAGTCCGCACAGCGGACGAGTGAAAGTAGCCCAGCACTTCAGTGCTGGGAACCGGAGGGCGACGTCCCCCAGTCCGCGAAGCGGACGACTGATAAATCCTCCGCAGGCAACGCAGTGCGGATCAGCCGTCCGTTTCACGGACTGTCGCTT
>DATANL010000192.1:0-1932 GCA_036266295.1 Pyrinomonadaceae bacterium
TTGCATTCTTATTGCCGCTTGAACTCTTACTGGCATTTACGTTTGAGTTCCCGGCCGGCTCGGCTGCTACGGTCGCAGTTGGTGGTTGGTTCTTCAAACTACTTACCGATTTGCTTGAAATTGCGGGTTGTGTTTTCGCGCCGGTGTCCGTAAAGCCACCTGCGAGCGCAAGCACACACATACCACCGTATTCGGGATGCGGCCCGCATGAAATTCCCGCGACTTTGTAATCCTGACTCATGAGACGCCGGCGATGACCACGGCTCTTGAAGCCGTCGTCAATCAGCCACGTCAAGAGCCTTTCGCGGGCTGATTCGTTTCCGTAAGAAAGATTCTCGCCAATGTCGCCCTGCCACGCGCCGAATGGTTTCACTCGTTCCTCGATGAGCGTTTTGTCAGCGCCGGCGTGACCGGTCGCGCCCGAACCGCTCTGCTCTTTGACGTGGGAGAAGGCAGCCAGACGCAAGCCTTCGGAGCCATTCAACGGGGGCGCCGGTTTGAGGGTCTTCATAAAATTGATCGCATCCGCGACCGCGTCCCAACCTTCCTGAGTCTCAAGTCCTCCCGCCATTCCCTCGGGAGTATAGAGCTTGCCCTTGAACTGCGGCTTCAGTTTCTCGAGATAGCCGGCATAGACCTGAGGTTCGGCGCGGGCCTTATTGATCTCACTCAGAAGATCCTGTTCGGCTGGTGACAGGGCCGCTTTCGTTGTTTGTGAGCGGCTCGCTCCCGGTTGGTTACACAGAATTACGACCACCGCGCAGAGTAGCGTTAAAAGCCCAAACAGCCGGAACTTCATTGGGGGAATCCTTTCATTGATGCAATCGAGATGACCGCACGGTCGACTTACGGGGACTTCGGGCGTGAACGGCCGCTAACTTAACCAATGACGGCACGCGTGTCAATTGAATAGTAGACAGCGCAGGCCTAACAGTTTAGCATCAGAATTGTCAGCGCCCCCCGAAGGCCGAAAGCGTATAGTTCTTCATGGCAATTCGGCATCCACCTGATAACAACGTGCCTCCGGTAATTCGTCGCCAGCGCGGCGAAGCGCCGCGAGTTATTCGCTACGAAGAACCACGAGGCGGGTTTTTGCGGTCAAGCGCCCGATTCGTCCTCCGGCCCTACATCATCATTCCCGTCCTTTTGATCGCGGGTCTCTCAATCGCACTGCTGGCTTATTACTGGGTGATCTTTTCCGGCCGGATTGACAATCTGCTGCGCGGCGATGTGTTCACGCGTTCAGCCGGCATCTACGCTGCGCCCAAGACGATTCGCGTTGGCCAGGCCGTTTCCGAGGACGATGTCGTTGGGTACCTGAAACGCTCGGGTTACGTGGAGCGGAACCAGCAGGCCGATAGTGCCCGCGGCCGCTATGCCATGAGTGGCGCCACGATCGATGTCGATCCCGGCCAGGATTCTATGGTCGACGGCGCGAGGCCTTTTCCGCAATTACGCGTTGAGTTCAATCGAGCCGGCAAGGCGATCAGTTACATTACCGACCGCCAGAACGGCGCGCATCTCGACAAAGCCCAAATCGAACCCGAACTGGTTAGTTCGGTGACCGGACGTGAACGCGCGAAGCGTCGCGTCATCGGCTTCAACGACGTGCCGGCCGATCTGCGAAACGCGATTGTAGTGACGGAAGATCGCTCGTTCTTCGAACACTACGGCGTGAACGTGCGCGGTATCATCCGCGCGCTGCTGCGACGATACGATAGGGATCCGCACTCACCGATTGCACACCAGGGTGGATCGAGCATCACGCAGCAACTCGTCAAGAACCTGCTCCTGTCGCCCGAGTACAGTCTGAAGCGAAAGCTTTCCGAAGCGTACATGTCCATCATTTTGGAAACGCGACTGTCGAAACAGGAAATTTTTTCGCTCTACTGCAACCAGGTTTATCTTGGTCAGCAGGCGGGATTCGGCATC
>DATANL010000193.1:0-2860 GCA_036266295.1 Pyrinomonadaceae bacterium
GGGCGCTCATCCAAACTGATACTTTTTGGACAATGCGCCACAGGTGCAAACTGGCGAGCTAAAGTAAACGAACTTCTGCCACTCCATTGGTTTCAAACTTGGCTTGCACGCCACCCGAAAGTAATACCGGTAAAGGCTTTCTTTGTTCCTCACGCGGTAAGTGTAGTCGACTGGGAAAAGCTTGGTTATTATTCAGGAATCTTCTTCGACAGATTTCGGATCGCCCATTTTGCCGAGCAGGCGATTCCCAAACCATTTCGCGATGAACTTGAGAACTGGGTCATTTCCGCGTGTAAAAACTAATCCCGTTGTTTTCAACCATGATCGCCGAAATCCGGTCGCTACCGCTCCTGATTAACTCCATTTTCATGATTATTCGTCTCATGGGGTAATCATCTTTGCTCGTCCAAACTTCTCGGGATTATCCTTATTTTCATGGCCAGCTTCGACGAAATTGAAAAGCTTGCGCTCGCCCTATCTGAAGATGAGCGGGCGCGGCTGGCCGCGAGGCTTATCGATTCGCTGTCGAATGCTAATCCCGACGAAGACGGAGGAAGTGGAGCAACCGGGTTCAAGCCGGTTAGATCGAGCATGCTTCGCAAGGTGCGTTACGATCCGAAAAGTAGATTCCTCGATGTTGTCTTCCGGACGGGGGAGGCCTATCGCTACAAAGACGTCCCATCGGATGAATACGATAAGTTGATGAAAGCTGAGTCTCACGGCAAATACATGCAGCTCCATGTCATCGATGACTACGAGGTTGTTAGGCTGGATGACTAAGCGTCTGTCGCCCGCTAAAGCGGGCTTTTGATTTTAGGTGACTGTGTACCCAGCGCTGAAGCGCTGGGCTACTATCAAACGTCCGCTACGCGGACGAAAATGCGCCGCGGCTTCAAACGATCATGAAAGCACTATCCCAGACACGCCCGTTTGGCGCACTCGTTCTAGTCCTGATCCATCTCATCGTTTCGACGCTTCATGGCCGGGCACATCAAGCGGCGATGGTCACGCTGACGACCTTCGGCTACGTCTATGTCATCGTCGTCATCACGCTCACGCCGTTAATAGCAGCGGCGGTCCTGTTTACTCGAAAAAAGAAGATAGGAGCGCTGTTACTCGCGCTGTCGATGTCCGGCAGTTTCATCTTCGGGTTCTGGTATCACTTTCTTTCCCAGACCAACGACAACGTTACGCAGGTGCATGGAGCGTGGCATTCAACGTTTCTTTGGACGGCAATCACGATCGCGGCCATTGAACTGGCCGGAACCATTGTTGGGTTCCGATTGTTTCGGGCCAGCGATTCTTAACTGGGATCGGAATCGCAAACCGAATTGCAGTCCGTGAAAAGGAGGGCTGAATCTGTCGCCGGCTAAAGCGGGCTTAATTTCTTATTCTTACGCTTACCCAGCACTGAAGTGCTGGGCTATTATCAATCATCCACTGCGCGGACAAAACTAGACGCCGACCGCGCGCGCTTCCCGTCACCCAGATTTTTCTCCGAGAAGAAAAGGAACTTCAAACATGAAACGAACGATGATCATCGCCATACTGACTGTGGCCGCGGCCTCGGTTGCCTTCAGCCAGCAGAGCAAGCCGAAAGCGGAAGAGGAAGAGCGCACCAAGCAAGCGCTGATGCAATTGGAGCGCGACATCGGCAAGGCGAACATCGACAACGACTATGCCTTCTTCGATCGGGTCGAGGCCGAAGAGTTTATCTTCACCGACGCCGGCGGCGGGGTCACGAACAAGAAGCAGGATCTGGAAGGCTTGAAGCAGACGCCCAATCCCGACGTGAAATTGACGGCCTACGACGTGGACGATATGAATGTCCGTCTGTATGACAAGACTGCCGTGGTGACCGGGCGGGTCATAACCAAACGACTCGTCAAAGGGCAACCAATGACCAGCCAGAGTCGCTTCACGGATGTTTTTGTTTGGCGTGACGGGCGCTGGCAACTCGTCGCCGGGCATTCGTCAAGGATTAGAACCCCTTGAGATTTGAAGGAGCGAAGTTAACCTCCGTCAAACTTCGATGCGACCGCTGCAATGGCTCTGCCACTCTGATGCGCGCACAACTATCAGACACTACCCGCGCTCGGGCCGAGAGAAACGAAGATATGCAACCAGTAAAGCTCGAAATTTTTTCTGACTACGTTTGACCGTTTTGCTGGTTGGCGGAGCCAGCCGTGCATCAACTCGTCGAGTCGGACCCGGACGTCGAAATAATCTGGCGCGCGTTTGAGCTGCGGCCTGACCCGGTGCCGATGATCGATCCAAATAGTGATTACTTAAAACGCGCGTGGAGGGATTCCGTAGCTCCGTTGGCGGAGCGACTGGGAGTCACGATGAGGTTTCCGCCGGTGAAACCGCGCACTCGCCTGGCGCATGAAGCGGCCCATTGGGCGCGCGCGCAAGGCCGCTTCGCGGATTATCACAATGAAATCTTTCGCGCATTCTTTGAGCGAGGTGAAGACATCGGCGACGCGGAGGTGCTGATGGCGCTGGCGCGCGAGTTGGGGCTCGAGAGGGATTCGCTGCGACAGGCGCTCACGAATCACGAGCTTGCTGCGAGCGTCCTGGCAGACGAAGGGGAGGCCGCGCGTTTGGGCATGAGTGGCGTGCCCGCGTTTGTCGCCAACCGCCAGGCTGCGCTGAGTGGCGTGCAGCCGATCGAGAATCTAAGGCAGTTGATTGAAGCCGTTCGCGGGTAAGGTAAGAACCGCGTTCAATTTTGGGCACCAATATATTTGGGCATTGATATACTTGACGCATCATTAACGCCGCAGGCGTTCGCCAACTCCAGCCCAGGGCAACGCCCTGGGGAGAAAGCCGAATCCGGCGACGAACTCTGAAGGAGTTC
>DATANL010000194.1:0-6935 GCA_036266295.1 Pyrinomonadaceae bacterium
TCGGAATTAAAGACGTGCGCACCGATAAACGGATCGATTTTGTCGGCGGCATTCGCGGAACTCAGGAATTGGAGAAGCTGGTTAACGAAGGCAAAGCCGCGGTGGCTTTCTCGATGTTCGCGACGACCATCGACGATCTGCTGACGGTGAGCGACGCCGGCGAGATCATGCCCCCGAAATCAACCTGGTTTGAGCCGAAGCTGCGAGATGGGTTATTGAGTCACGAGATCTAGGAGCGCCGACAGCCTTGTCGGCGGTTCGCGGGCATCCCTGCGTGCGTTTTTGAAAATCACCGGCAAGGATGCCGGTGGCCCGCACGCAAGGATGCGTGCGCTCCCTCAAGCCAGCGTTCCGAATACTTCATTCGACAGCAACGCGCCGCGTGAGGTCAGCCGTAGCTGATGGTCATCAATCGCGATCAATCCCGCTTCCAATAATCGATCCAGTTCGCCGTTGTATTCATTGCGCAAGTCTCTGCCGAACCGCGTTCGATAATGGTCCAGATCAATTCCGCGCATCAGCCGCAGGCCGAGAAAGATCGATTCTGAACGCACGTCGTCATCACTCAAGTTAGTTCGTTCGACGATCGGCGATCTGTTCGTGGCAATCAGCCCGGCGTATTTTGCAGGGTCGCGTTCATTCGCCCAACGCAACTGTTGGCCGTCGTATGAATGCGCCGAGTTGCCGAAACCGTAATATGCCGCGCCGTTCCAATACTTCGAGTTGTGACGCGATTCAAAGTCCGGCAAACAGAAGTTCGAAATCTCGTAATGCTCGTATCCGGCCGCGCGGACTGTTTCAATCATCGTCGAGTACATTTCGGCGGCCAGATCGTCGTCAGGTTTCGGGCGCATGCCGCGTTTGATTTGATCGGCCAGCGGCGTTCCTTCGTGCACGTCGAGCAAATAAAGCGACAGATGCTCAGGCCGCAACTGCAAAGCCTGCTCAACATTTCGCTGCCAACCACTCAGCGTCTGGCCGGGCAGGCCGGCAATCAGATCGAAATTAATATTTTTAAATCCGGCGTCGCGGAGTTGGAGAAATGTCGCCGTGATGTCTGCGGCCGAATGCGTGCGTCCCAACTGCTTCAATTCGTGATCATCGAACGTCTGCGCTCCGAAGCTCGCGCGATTGATGCCGAGTTCGCGCAATTGATGAAAGACCTCGCTCTTATCGGCTCGCCGCACAAGTGCGGCGTCTAAACGGTCGTGGGAATCCATGTTCATCCGTTTAGACGCGGGACTTCTGCCGCCATCGCCCGGATTGATTTCGAGCGTGATCTCGGCGTCGTCGGTCACCGCGAAGCGACCCCTAACAGCTGCGAGAATGGTTTCGATCTGCCCAGTCGTGAGCAACGACGGCGTGCCGCCACCGAAATAAATCGTGCCGACGATTTCTTGCTGTACGGGCAGCCCTTGTGGCTGCCCGGCGCGGGCAGGAACAACGCCCGCCTCTACAGAGGCGCGGGCAGGGACAAGCCCTGCCCCTACAGAGCGCGAGTTCGAAATTTCTGATATGAGTGCGCGCACGTACGCTTCAGCGACTCCGCTTTCATACATCCCCGTCGCGAAGTCGCAGTACGAACAGCGCGAATGGCAGAAGGGAATGTGGATGTAGACGCCGGCATTCATGACCTGTGCATTATAGATGCTAGAATATTTTCACCTAAACATGGCCCGCGAACTTCGAGTACTCAATCAAAAACCTCGTCAGCCGAAGCCTGAATGGTTGCGCATCAAGCTGGGCGATCCGACGAACCAGAATCATCTGCTCAAGCTGATCGAAGGTTTGAATCTGCACACGGTCTGCCAGGAAGCGAAGTGCCCGAACATTTTTGAGTGCTGGTCCGATCGCACGGCGACGTTCATGCTGGGCGGCGACATCTGCACTCGGCATTGCGGTTTCTGCGCGGTCGGCAAGGGTGCGCCGGCCATGCTCGACAGCCAGGAACCAAAGAATGTCGCCGAGGCGGTGCGACATCTAAATCTCGCGCACACGGTCATCACTTCAGTGAATCGCGATGATCTTCCGGACGGCGGCGCGGCGCACTGGGCTGAAACCATTCGCGAAGTGCGCGCGGTGAATCCCGATTGCAGAATCGAAGTTCTGATTCCTGATTTCAACGGCGACGAAGCTGCGCTGAACGCGGTCCTCGACGCGCGTCCCGACGTGCTGAATCACAACACCGAAACTATCGCACGACTTTATCGACGAGTGCGGCCCGACGCTGATTATCAGCAATCGCTCACCCTGCTGAAACGCGCCGCCGCCCGGCGCGATCGTGAACAGCCTGAGATGTTGACCAAGAGCGGCATCATGGTCGGCCTGGGCGAGACCTTCGATGAAGTTGTCGAGTTGATGAAAGATCTGCGCTCGGTGTCCTGCGACATCATGACGATCGGTCAATACCTGCAACCGCATGCCCGCCGATTGCCGGTCGAACGTTACGTGACGCCGGCAGAATTCGAGCGCTGGCACGAGGTCGGCATGAAGATGGGCTTCCACCACGTGCAGTCGAGTCCCCTCACGCGCTCGTCTTATCACGCCCGCGAACAAGCGAACGGGTCAGAGCCCGAACCGGTGACTTTGACCATAGTCGCGGAAACCCGACCGTAAGGGAGGGTGCCTCGATCACTCAAGTCCTATGCACCCTCCCTGACGGTCGGGTTTCTGTGGTTTACCGACCGCTTGACTGAGGCTGCCACGCTGCTACTCAGCAACTCAAATCAACGATAGTACGGGCGACGATGGCATGAAGCGATCGAAACGGTTAGCGAGCTTAATCATCGCGTCAACTGTGCTGGCCGGCATGTGCTCGTGTCGTCGCCAGACGACCAGAAATCGACTGGACGAAACTCAGTTTCCTTCAGTGATGCTGTGGGCATGGGAGCGGCCCGAAGATTTGTCATTCCTTGATTCGCACAAGTTCGGCGTGGCTTTCCTGGCGCAGACGCTCACTTTGAAAGGCGATGAAGTGGTTTTCAGTCCGCGTCACCAGCCGCTGCGGGTTCCGCCGGAAACGAAGATGATGGCAGTGACGCGAATTGAATCGCAAAAGACAACGGGCCAAAAACCGTTGCTGTCACAAAATCAGAGACAACAACTCGTGAAAATGATTTTGCGAACGTTGGAACTCGATCGCGTCGCGGCAATCCAAATCGATTTCGACGCGCTGGTGTCGGAACGCGATTTCTACCGCACGCTCTTGCAGGATTTGCGCGCACAACTTCCGGCCAATGTGCCCCTTTCGATGACGGCGCTGGCTTCGTTCTGTATCGGCGATCGCTGGCTGGACGACCTGCCGGTGGATGAAGCGGTACCGATGATCTTTCGCATGGGCGCCGATGATAAGCCGATCAAAAACATGCTCGCGGGCGGCGATGATTTTCGCGAGCCTCTCTGTCGACGCAGTTACGGCATCGCGCTCGACGAACCGCTCGAGATGAAACGCGATCCCGCGCGGCGACTTTATGTCTTCAATAATAGTTCGTGGTCTGAAAGCAGTGTTCGCGAGCTACAGCAGAGGTCGCTGCAATGATTCGCCGGCTCCGCAAAATCATCGCGCTGGTTTTGCTCGCTGCCTTTGCGAACTTTACTCCGGCAGCGCGAGCGTGTGGACCAGAATCGGTTGAACCAATCTTCGTCTTTGACACGTCGCCCGATCTTCCTTTTGCCGAATACGCGCGCGGCCACCTCGGCATCGTGCGGCCTTCGTTCGGACGCAAGACGCTGGTCATTGCTTATCGATATTTGAATGGCGGCTGGTTCGCCGATGGGGAACAGGCGGCGTTGATCGATGCGCTGAAAGGTACCGCGCCTGAAGGTGATGGCACGCCGGCCGTGAAAACGTGGATTGCGGCCCGCCAGGAGATCGTGAAAGAAGAAAAGCCTCCTGAGATTTACACCGAGCGGCATTATGGTGGTTACAGTTTCTTTCCTAATTGCGCGGCGAACGCCTTTGAAGTAGCTACCACGACGCTCCGCAATCGCGTCGCGACATACGGAGCGGACGATCCGAACGTGCGCGCGTGGCTGGCGGCGCAGGACGTCGTTTTCCAAAACTGTCAGCGCGGCGCGGCAGTGCCGGAAGAACCTGGGCCGGCGAGTCCTGACTGGCTGCGCAAGGATCGCGATTATCAAGTCGCGGCGGCGCTGCTCTATGCAATGAAGTTTGAAGAAGCCGGCGCGCGCTTTGAAAAGATTGCCGCGGACGTCGAATCGCCATGGCAAGGCACCGCGGAGTATCTCGTGGCGCGGACGCTCGTTCGCCAGGCCAGCCTGACCGACGATGAAAAGAAAAAGCGCGAACTCTACGATCAAGCGGAGCAGCGCCTGCGAATCCTTGCCGCGCGGCGGGCGCCTCTATCCGATGGCGCCGGCAAGCTGCTGGCATTGGTCCAATATCGCGTCCACCCCGAAGCGCGCGTGCACGAACTGGCCCAATCATTAGGTCAAGACAGCGGCAATGAAAATTTAAAACAGGATTTGATCGATTACGCCTGGCTGTTGGACAAACTCGAAGATCGCATTCTCAAGGAAGAGGAGAAACGAAAGAAGGAAGCCGAGGCCGCCAGGAAAGGTAAACCAAACGAAGGAACGCCCGAAGAGGACATTCAAAAAAGATATGAGGCCGTTGCCAAAGGTCAGTTAATCGAAATTATGCTGGTCCCCAGGATGGTGGACGGCAAGCCCGACACGACAAACATGGGGGCGTTGTTCTTCAAGCCCGATGTGACTGAAGCAGAGGTCGAGAAACAATTCGAGACAAAGATCGGACGGCCGCTGGCGCCCGAAGAGAAGGAGCAAATTTCCAGCGGTTACAAACTGGCGCAGACGGTGCGCGCGGACCGGCTAAGTCCGAATAACCGTTTGAGTCGCGAAGGCCTGACCGAGCATGAAGGTTGCGACTACTACGATGAGTGTCAGCGCCTGCCGCTGCATTTGATTCCTGAATATCTCAAAGACGACTTGAGTGACTGGGTTTTCACCGTCCAGGCAACTGATGAAGCTGCCTACGATCACGCGTTGTCAAAGTACCGCGAGAACCGGTCCACCGCGTGGCTCGTGGCGTGTCTGGCGCAGGCCAGTCGCACCTCGATCCGACTCGAAGCACTGATGCAAGACGCGCAAGCCATCGATCACAATTCACCGGCTTTTCCCACGATTGCTTTTCATCTCATCAGAATCAAGACTCAACAAGGGAAGACCAGCGAAGCGCGTAAACTGTCCGATCAGGTGCTTGGTTTCCAATTTGAGCATCTGCCTGTTTCGGCGCGCAATCAGTTTCTCGCGCAACGTGCACGCCTGTCCGATAACGTCAACGACTTCCTCAGGTTCGGGCAACGAAAGGCCGTGGCCTTCAGGTACGAAGGTTCGTTGGGAACGATGCGCGACCTGGCGCGGATCGAAAAAGGGTACTGGGACCTTTACGAAATGTGGCGGCCGCGGGAAGGTGACGAGCGGCGTCAGACCAAAGAAGAATACGAACAGTCAATCGACGATCAATACAAAGATTTGCTGCCGTGGGACGATCGAGTGTTCCTCGACAACCAAACTCTGGAAATCATCAACTGGCATTTTCCGCTGATCGATCTCGAGCAGGCGGCGCGCAATCCAATCCTGCCTGAATACCTTCGGCGCAGCTTTGTCCTGTCGGTCTGGACGCGCGCGATAGTCTTGAAAAATCGAGAGGTTGCCAATCGCATCGCGCCGGAAGTTTTGAGGCTGGCGCCCGAAATGAAAGAGGTCTTCGAACCATATCTCGACGCGAAGACGGAAAAAGAAAAGGACCGCGCGGCCCTGTTCGTCATGTTGAACTACACGAGTCTGTCGCCGTTCCTCGCGCCCGGCATTCTTGAATTGACGTCTTCCGGCGACGCCGAGTTTTATTTTGAAACCGCCTGGTGGTGCACTCCATCGGACACCGAATACGACTCGAAAGAAGATCGTGACGTTCCGAAGCTCGTGGAAAAACCTGTCTTCCTATCGGCACAACAGCTCGCCGCTGCGCGGCAGGAACGCGCCGCGCTCGTGGCCTTGGGCGATGGCCGCAGCTACCTGGGAAAACGGGCGATTGAATGGGCGAAAGAGTCGCCGAAAGATCCGCGGGTTCCGGAAGCGCTATTCATCGCGGCCGAAAGCAACAAGCCATACAAGTACGGCTGTCACCCCTGGGAAGGCGACGAGGAAATTGAAAAAGCAGCCTCCGCCATTTTGCTTGAGCGGTATTCACAGAGTTCGTGGGCAGTGAAGTTGGCGGCCGAAGCCAGGCCGTGACTCAGGTGAGAATGGTGAGCGCGGCGTCGAACACTTTTGTTTGCAGACCCAGCCAGCGTCGGCTGAACTCACTCGCCTGACAATCAACCGCCAGGCTGTTCGCCAGATCAGGCAGCAGCACCCGCTCACGAAAATCGGCAATCAACTCTTCATCGCGAAAGATCGCCACGATCTCCTGATACAGTCGATAACTCAGATAATCAAAATTCGATGAGCCGCCAACCAGGTAGCGATCGTCGATGAGCATCGCCTTCAAATGCGTCATGCCCTGGTAGAAACGCAAATCGATTTTGGATCGCGCTGACTCGAGCCGTGCGTAATTTGAAAAGTAGCTCCAGTTGTTCACTTGCGGCGTGACGATCTTCACGTCGAGGCCGCGCTGCGAAGCTTCCCGCAGTCGTTCGTAAAAGGGAAAAGTGATGTAAGGGCTTTCGACGAAGATCGACTCTTCGGCGCCGTCGATCAAATCGATGATGCGTTGGAAGACGGCGCGGTTACCACGGCCGTCGAGCGTCAACAACTCGAGGTCTCTAAACAATTCCGCCGCAAACAAATCTTTGCCGTCCCAGGTCGCGTTGAAATCGCTGGCCAGCAAACGCACGGCACATGGATCGTCTATGCGAATCATCATGTCGTGCCAGCTCGCGTTGTGTTCGCTA